>CAZBCD010000185.1:0-4745 GCA_964490205.1 uncultured Pelolinea sp.
ATTTGTTGAACAAACAGATAGATTGAATGGTGGCCCGCTGACATATGAAAATGTGATCGTGATGTTCGCGGACCATGAAGTAGAGAATACCTATCTGATTGATATTGACCTTCTGTATGTTAAGAAAGGAAAAGCTCTCTTATTCCGCGATGGCCAGATGTATGATATCTACTGGACCACAAGGAGCGAGGAATATGAAAAGACAACTGGAAAACTGCGCCCGATCCGTTTTATAGATGTTGAAGGAAATCCGTTCCCATTAAAACCAGGGCAAACCTGGATACAACTAGTGCCTAATTACACGACTTTCTGGGAAACAGTCGATTCTGAAAAATATCATATTTTGGTGAATGGCCGCAGAAAGGGATCTGGCTATTGGGGGTTATATTTTAAGCTGAACAAGTAGTGGTTTTTTCTATTAATCTTTGTTGTTCTCTTTCTCCGGTAAGTTTTTATAATAATCACATAAATGATTGATCGGGCAAATTGGGCATTCGGGTTTCCTCGCATGGCAGATCTCCCGCCCTAATTTAATAATATTCAAATGACCGGGCCCATACTGTTCCGGATCAAAAAGCTGCTCTATCCAGGGATGTGTTCGTTCGACGTTCAGTTTACCAGGCCGAATCCCTGTCCGCCCTGTTACGCGGTAAATGTGCGTATCAACAGGGAATGCTGGAATACCCAAAGAAAATTGAAGAACAATGGCGGCGGTTTTCGGTCCGACTCCTTTGTGCTGCTTTAACCAGTCTAATGCTTCATCTTTTTTCATATCGCGCAGAAAATCCAAAGACAAATTCCCACGCTCTACGCTGATCTGACTGAGGACTGATTGAATGCGCGGACCTTTTTGATTGGCTAAACCAGCAACGCGGATCGCTTCGATCACTTCTTCAGCTGTTGCGTCCCTCACAGATTCCCAAGTGGGCAGTTTCGCGCGTAAATTTGTATAGGCACGGTCGCGATTGGTATCATTTGTATTCTGGGAAAGAATTGTAGAAACCAGTTCATCGACTGCAGAGGGTGGCTCTCGCCATTCGGGAGTGCCATAGGTCGATTCTAATATCTGATATATTGCCCTTGCCTTATCGATGTCTTTTGGGGTCGGTGAACCAATAATGGGTTTTGGGGTCATAGCAAGATGTTATCAAGTGCCTGGAAGAATTCAGCGGTTGGCCGGATTTCGCCTATGTCTGTACCCCGCCAATTCTTAATCGGGCGTGTATAGTATTCTTTTAATCTCCCGAGTTCTTTATCGGAAAATACTCTTAATCTCTCAAGGATAGCAAGACTTATAATTGAACCAGCCCTGAGGGCGAGATCCCCATCGCTAATTTTACTGGTAATCCCAATACTTCCCTTGAAAAAATTGCAAGCACCAGGCATTACGCCAATTCCCTGGTACCCTTCTGATCCTATTTTCGTGATGATCTTTCCTTTAGCAGTTTTCATCACAGCGGTATCGAAGCGGCCAGGGCCCGCTACCATGTCGGGATTTGCAGCCATAGCAGTGGTGATCGTTCTACAGGCATTGGCCCTTTCCAGCTTCAGGTTATCTGGTTGGCACAACTTCGCGAATGCAGCTGCGGCGTTTGTTAAGGGAACAGCGAATACTGGTGCAGAACAACCATCCACGCCTAAATTGATGCTATTTACAGGCATCTCACAAATTTCTGAAAATGTATCGAGGATGTGTTTTTGAACAGGGTGCGTATTTTTCAGATATGTTTCAAACGGAGCGCCAATCATTTTTGCAAAAGCAAGCATTCCCGTGTGTTTTCCTGAGCAAGTGTGCCGATTTGGGTGTAATGGCTCATCGTTTTTTAACATACGCAGGGCGGTTTTTTCATGGAATGGAGAATGCACACCACACTGGAGCATATCTTCCGTGATGCCGATCTTTTTCTGAAGACGTGAAAGCACATCTACATGCGAATCAGTTCCTGAATGAGACGCGCAGAGAACAGCAATTTCCTGGGGGAAAAAACTGAACTGATTGCCACCTCCCCTTTCTAAAAAAGCAAGAGCTTGAAAAGGTTTCGCGGATGACCTGAGGAAGAAAGGATGCTTTGAGTCACCGATCGAGACAATATCTTTACTACCATAGAAAGCAATCGCTACACTTCCATAGTGAATGGATTCTACTGTATTACCGCGTGTTGTTTCTATGAGAGGAAAGTGCCTAAAATCATCCATGGTTTCCTCGATGGATTATTTCTTCTTGGAGTAATTGTTAACGTAGTATTTACCGAACCCATAGGAAAGACGTGCGTGGAAAAGATCTTTTTCAGGTTTATTCTTGGGTTTGAATTCTTTGATAAAAGATACGCCGGATTCCTGGACTTTTATGATTTCGGCTTTTTGGCTAAAGAGTTTATCGAATGTCCGCAGAGCTTTCTTCAAGAATCTATGCGATTGGCGGATATCCTCCTTGGTAACAAGCGCTGCTCTTCCACTGATAATCACGTAATCTTTAAATTTAGATGATTTCAAGATATCTAAGGAAAGGATCCAGGAATTAATATCTGCGGAGGAGAGAAACGGGGGTTGGCCGGGTGTAACTGTGTCTCCGATGAACACAATTTTTTGATCGGGAAGAACCACCCATGAGGAACCTGCCATAGGACCGGGGTGGTGTTCGATAACGATGGGCTTTTCTCCCCAGTTGATGGTGATCGAATGTGTGAAAGTGATCTCCGGGCGCGGCCACTCGATTGTGCATATTTCTGGTATGGTTTCCCAAATTGCCCCGGTTTCCATTCCCTGCATTTTTGTAATGGAGGGACGCGAGGTCAGAGCCATTGCTGCATTTACCTGGGTAATGATCGGGTAACGATTGTATTTTGCGCCCGCAGTACGATCTGGATGGTCATCCAAGAGTACCAATAATCTGCTTGATCCGGTGCCAGAACGGGCACAGGTTGTATGCCAGGATTGGATATCTTTACTGACTAAAGGAACATCAATCACTACAACACCCTCAGGTGTGCTGATTGCGCCAACGGTTACCCCTATATACGCTGTTTTTATAAAAATATTAGGTGCGATTTCTTCCATTTTTTTACCACAAGAACAAGATTTACGTGGGGAGATGAATTGCGAGGTGAGTATAACATACTCAAAAATTTTCGCGTTCTGGTTCCCAATGACTTGCAATCTGTTTTCTTATATCAGCACGCACAAGGTTACAGCGCATACATTGGAGATCATTGCATAATAATGCGAAAGGATCTTCTTCTAATATTGCGACAGCGGTACTGATCAATGTTCTAAGGGGAACCGCACAAAATTTTGTATCTTCGACTACTGTAATTCTTAATTCATCTTGAAGATAATAGTCCAGTTTATGAAAACCATCTGAACAACCTGGAAAATGAGGACAGGCGGAAATGCCGCCTGGAGTTAGCGCCCAGCGTAAAAATTGTTTTCTGCCAGCCAGGAATTCGGAATAATGGATGCTGAAATTCTGACTTGGTTCAGCCCCAATCAATACAATCCAGCCGTCTAAGCCCATTAGTTTCTTAATTGGAAGGTATGGCTTATCTGGTGTATGGTCTACTAAGACAGTGTCTAACCCCAGCCCATAAAATGAAAAAACTGGATGACTGGACCTGAATATACCGGGGAACTCCTGCAGTATGTCTATCGCTTCTTGGTTGGAAAGTTCACTGAGAAGTGTATGTGAGAAAATATTTGCATCCAGGTTTTTTTTACTGCTTTCACCGTAATGTAGATAATTATTTTCTGGTCCTTCCTCAGGAGTGACCATTGTGGAGAAGGTAAATGCAGGGATCATCACATTATCAATAGTGGATAGCAGGGCGCCCATTAATGTCGCGGTCCCGCCTTTTATTTTGCCGAATATGGAATGATCCATATGGACAATAATGGGAATATCTCTCCGCAACCCAATTGATTTTAACGCTCCAGTTATATTATGATAGGAGATCATTGTCAGCATGCGATTTATTTGTTGTTATGATTATAAAACTTTCTTACTTCTCTGCGGGCTGGCAAACTTGTGTCATACCCTGATTTATTTTCGCATTGAGATCAAGGTTGAAATAAGGTGAAGGATCAATGGTGTTCTTGATCTCTAATTCATTAAGAAATTTTCCCAGACCATCATCCTTTACAATTGAAAAATGCAGGTGTACGCCAGTTGGATTATCAGGCGATCCGGAATATTTTCCCTGATATCCTAACAATGTTCCAGATTCAACGAAAGATTCACTGGTTCCGGGAGGAAATTGCTCAACAATATATGAATTCCCTAATTTATCGGCCATATGAGTGTAGTAGGTCCAAATCTGCTGCCCGGGATTTAGTGGATCGCTTGGAATCCGAATAATAATGCTTGCTTTCCAATCAGGCATACGGGTCAAGTATCCATCGTAGGCAGCGTACACCGGTGTAATACCAGGCTCAGACCCACTGAAAATATCCAACCCTTGGTGACTGTGACCAGGACGGAAAGAATCTCCCCATAAAAACCCGATATACCCATAAGTTGGGAAAATAAAAGGTGCGTTATCACATGAATCGAGCGCTGTTACCGCCCAATCGGGGTGGTCCTTTGCACTCCGGATCCACTCGATCACTCGAATGTAGCGAATCGGGCGAAAGACTGTGCGAATAAAAAAATAACCGGCTAAAGAAATTAGACCAACTACTGCAGTGATCAGGAATATTTTCAGCATTTTCATCGTAAGCCTGATGCGGGTTCAATTATACCGATCATTGAC
>CAZBCD010000186.1:0-4744 GCA_964490205.1 uncultured Pelolinea sp.
TTCTTTCTCTCCTATGAAAAGTGATTATTTATAGTTTATCATTAGTCACATTGAAGAAAATTATCTAACCTTAAATTGAATATGAAAAGTAATTTCATCCTGATTGTCTTAGTTATTTTTCTAATTGGCCTATTACTATGGGAGATTTGGCCTGACCGTTTTGAGATAGTTCACTTGGACTTTAAGAAAGATTTAGCCGATCAAATACAACCAGTTAATTGCCTCGCAGTAGACTCTTTACTTAATAGGCGGTGGGAGATCAAATACCCATATTCGATTTCTAAAATTGAAACCAAGATAGTTTCAGTTGCTCTATTAGATTCTTCTTTAGCAAATTCATCTATCGCCGCAGGGGAATCTGAATGTAATATAGCCATAGAAGTACTTCTTGATGTATCTGGCATTGCTACTAGTCCTGGATCAAGAATAATAGAACCTTATCATATTGGAGCCCCCCTAAGATTTGAATGGAGTGTACAAGCTACGGATGGTGATGTGAGCGGCACAATTTGGATATATTTTTTATCAGATGAAAATGGAGAGCAAATTTCTCGATACCCTTTATTTGCTTTACCTGTAGAATTTAGAACTATTGCGTTGATGGGTATTCCCCCACGGATTCTGCGGATCATATTGTTTTTCCTGATATTAATAAGTTCTGGAATCTATTTGCTCCTTAAGGTTACTAGGTGAGAATGATATAATCTGACTTCATGAGTCCAACAAAGGAAAAAAAATTCAAAGTATGCCAAGAAGTTATTCAGAATAATTTAGGAATAGCTTTTTTAAAAATAGGTGTGATCACGTTTGTTCTTGGATCAATTTTTGTATTAATTGGGTTATGGATTGATCGTTTAAGCGGCAAATATCCCACTTTCACCATCTTACTGATTGCAATCTCGTTCCCTTTAGTCCTGTTTATAAATTATAAAATAATTACAAAATCAATTGCGAAACTGCGTCTGTGAGCTAATGATATTAAATATATCTCCAACTGAAAATCCCAATTAATATGCTTCTATCAGAGTTACTATCAATTTCGGAGCAATTTTCCCTGAAAGCAATACACGATTTACCACCGATAGAGGTAAGCGGGATAACCCATGATTCTCGCGAAGTGGAGCATGGTAATTTATTCGTCGCCTTAACGGGAGGAAGCTTTGACGGTCATGCATATATCCAGGAAGCAATTAGCAAAGGTGCTGCTGTGGTTATTGGAGAACGTGAAGTATCAAAATGCGAAGTTCCTTATATCCAAACAGAAAATTCGCGATTAGCACTTGCCCATCTTGCGGCTGCTTATTATGGATTCCCGAGCAAGAAACTCACAGTTATTGGCGTAACGGGAACTGATGGGAAAACGACCACAGTTAATCTTATCCATAATATTCTTGTATCCTGCGGTATAAAGGCCGGGATGATTTCTACTGTAAATGCAGTGATTGGGGATGAGAATATCGATACCGGATTTCATGTTACCACACCTGAAGCACCCAAAATTCAACAATTATTAAGGAAGATGGTTGATCATGGATTAACCCATGTGGTTATTGAAGCTACCTCCCATGGATTAGAACAGCATCGTGTTTCCGCCTGTGATTTTGACCTGAGTGTTGTGACCAATATCACTCACGAGCATTTTGATTACCATGGAGATTACGAACATTATCTAAACGCAAAAGCAGCGTTGTTGACCGGCCTAGTTGATACCAGCGTTAAAAGAAAGGGGAATTATCGCATCGCAGTCATTAACCAGGATGACCAATCCTATGATTATTTAAAAAGGATATTGAATGATGAAAAATATCAGAAGATAAAAACCATCGAATATGGTTTGGATGAACGATCTGATATGCAAGCGCAGAATATTGAAAACATTGATAACGGTTTAAGATTTGATCTTAAGTGGGCGAATTCACAGTATGAAATTCAGACCTCACTAATAGGTGAATATAACGCGCATAATATTCTTGCGGCTGTTACTGCTGTAACAATAGGATTAGGTTTGGATATTCGATGCGTGATAGAAGGTGTCGCATCATTTTCTGGGGTTTCCGGACGGATGGAACGCATCGACTTGGGGCAGAAATTTTCGGCAATCGTAGATTTTGCGCATACTCCAAACGCACTTAAAGTTGCCCTTGAAACAAGCAGGAACAGAACGGATAAACGAGTTATCGCGGTTTTTGGATCCGCCGGTTTGCGGGACCGACAAAAAAGGCGGATGATGGCTGCCACTTCGATCTCTTTCGCTGATATTTCTATCCTAACCGCAGAAGATCCCCGCACAGAAAGCCTGGATGATATCTTGTCTGAAATGGCAGACGAAGCGCAAAAACATGGTGGAGAAGAAAATGAAACATTCTATCGTATTACTGACCGCGGTGAAGCGATTAGAAAAGCAGTTCAGCTGGCTGATGAGGATGACTTAGTAATTATCTGCGGGAAAGGTCACGAACAATCCATGTGTTTTGGCATGACTGAATTCCCGTGGGATGATCGCACCGCCCTTAAATCCGCACTATGTTCTTTACTTAAGATTGAGGGTCCCGAAATGCCATATTTACCCACGCAAGATAAAATAAAAAGATCCCGGCCATAAACTGTTGACCGGGACATTTCATTGCAAATCTTAGGTTTGGAATCTGAGCTTTATTTCTTTGAATATCTACTATTTCCTCTTCCCCTGTTGCTACTCCTGCTACTCTTAGATCGCTTTCGGTTTGCAGAATCTTTTTCGCGGGCTTCTTCAGCAGTCCAGCCTTCAAGTACTGCCTGTCGTGATAATCGGATTTTTCCGGCCGGGTCAATTGCGGTTACCATGACTGTAAGATCATCACCAACTCTGGCTATGTCCTCAACTTCCCCAACTCTTTCACTATCCAATTGAGAAATATGAACCATTCCATCCATGCCGGGGATTATTTCAACGAAAGCCCCAAAATTAGTCGTTCTGACAACTTTACCGGTGTAAATTCGACCGACGACAGCACTTTCTGTTAGCTGTTCGATGCGTTCGCGAGCTTTTACCTCATCTTCCTTGACTGCGGCAGCGATATAAATCGTGCCATCTTCAGCCACATCTAACTGTGTGTTCGTTTCTTCCTGAATGGAGCGGATGGTCTTCCCGCCTGGGCCAATGATAGCACCAATCTTTTCCACAGGGATTTGAATCGTTGTTATTCGGGGAACAAATTCCTTGAGTTCAGTCCGCGGTTCTTCGATAACCTCTGCCATCTTGCTTAAAATGAATAGTCGAGCTTCCTTTGCTTGAGTAAGCGCTTCGGACATTATTTGCGGAGTAATACCTTTTGTCTTGATATCCATTTGCAGGGCTGTGATCCCATTTGCGGTACCAGCCACTTTGAAATCCATATCGCCGAGATGATCTTCAAGACCTTGGATATCTGTCAATACTGCGTATTTTTCATCTTCTACAATCAAGCCCATTGCAATCCCGGCTACTGGTGCTTTTATCGGTACTCCAGTATCCATCAACGCGAGAGTTGACCCACATACGGAAGCCATTGAGGTTGATCCGTTGGATGAAAGTACTTCAGATACGAGGCGTATTGTATAAGGGAATTCTTTTTCGTCTGGGAGAACAGTAACCAATGCACGCTCAGCTAACGCACCGTGGCCGACCTCTCGGCGCGACCGGAACATTCTCCCTGTTTCTCCAACAGAAAATTTAGGAAATACATAATGGTGAATATAACGCTTAGATGTTATTGGAGAAAGATTATCTAATCTCTGGGCTTCTTTTGGTGTTCCCAATGTTGCCATTGTAAGAACCTGTGTTTCACCTCTGGTAAACAACCCGGCACCATGCGCACGAGGGCTTGTACCTGTTTCACACCAAATATTACGTACTTCAGTTGTTCCACGACCATCAGGGCGTTTTCCTTCATCTAAAATACGCTTACGGACCACACGCTTGTAAACTTTTTCAAAAGCCTTACTAGTGGGAAAAATTAATTCTTCGTCTTCTGCCTCAGCCTCAGAAATGATCTGTGCCTTCAATTCATGAATTCCTTCATCCAGTTCGGTTTTTGTGTGTGGTGATTCAAGCAGTGAGGTAATTTCATTATTGGTTTTTTCGAATATCTTCTCAACAAGATCTTGATCAATTGGTTTTAATTCAATTTCGCGTTTTTCCTTGCCAACTTCGGCAGCCATTTTTTCCTGCACATCGATTAATGGTTGGATGGCTTCATGAGCGTATGAAATAGCTTTGGCTATCATTTCCTCTTTTATTTCATCGGATCCAGACTCAACCATAAGAATTGCATCACGTGTTGCGGCAACGCGTAAGTCTAGATGTGAATCCCCCATTTCCTCAAAAGTTGGATTGATGATAAATTCCCCATCAATCTGGCCAATACGTACAGCGCCGATTGGACCATCCCAAGGGATATCAGAGGTGACCATCGCTGCGGACGCGGCATTAATTGCGATGATGTCAAGGGGATGTACGAAATCAGCAGATAAAGTATAAAGGATTACCTGCACTTCGTTTCTCATATCTTTATTGAATAGAGGTCGGAGTGGGCGGTCAGTTAGGCGAGCCACTAAAACAGCATCATCTCCAGGGCGACCTTCCCTTCGGAAGAAACCACCAGGTATCCTGCCACCGGCATACATCTTTTCTTCGTATTCAACACTTAGGGGGAGAAAATCAATTCCCTCTCTGACATTGTTCGACATCGTCGCGGCTGCAAAAATAACTGCATCGCCAACGCGA
>CAZBCD010000187.1:0-4696 GCA_964490205.1 uncultured Pelolinea sp.
GCTTACCTCTCTTACGCTTTCAAAGTTGCACTTGCTAGTTGAATTCAAGACTTATCTTTATAATAATACATAAGTTTATCAAATCTTAAGGAGAATCATATGAAAATGAACGTTGGAATGCGTGCACCGGATTTCACGCTGCCCTGCCACCTGGGCAAAGATGTCACTTTGAGTGATCTGCGCGGAAAAACAACTGTGTTGGTCTTCTTTCCTATGGCCTGGACCCCTATATGAACAGGCCAGATCCCGTCGTATGAAGCTCTACGTGAAACATTCGCGGGATTAAATGTCCAGGTTCTGGGCATCAGCATAGACCACATTCCCTGCTTGGTAGCATGGGCAGAAAGCCTTGGAGGTATTAACTATCCATTATTAAGCGATTTTTGGCCCCACGGCGCTGTCGCGGAAAAATACGGCGTCCTGCGAGCAGAGGGAAAAAGTGAACGGGCTATATTCATCGTTGATGAAGACGGTATCATCCGCTATATCGACATCCATGATATTGACGAACAGCCGGATAATGAAGTCCTTTTAGATGAATTGAGGAAAATCATCCCGGACGCGGATAATAAGCTGAAACATCTTTATGAAGAGGAAGATATACCAAAGGATGAAATTGTTATGTACTGCACCCCGTGGTGCCCGGACTGCCGCCGGGCGAGGGATTGGCTCAGGAAGCACAATATCAGCTTCTCCGAAGTGGATATATCTGTTAACCTTGCTGCTGCGCGCCAGGTTCGTACCTGGGGGTCTGGCTCCCAGATCACTCCCGCTTTTGATATCAACGGCGAAATCATCCTCGATTTCGATGAAGGCAGATTAAAAGATTTATTATTTAACAGTAATGATTCAAGCCGTTAATTAGACCTGTACATCCACAGAAGTAACATAATCTAAAAGACTCCGCGCATACGCGGAGTCATATTTATTGGGGTGATTGTCAGAGGCGTTTTTCACCTTCTAAAGCGCGCAGAGCTGTTAGATCCTGCGAAACTTCTAATGTGCCTTTGTAGTTGCCGTCCGCGTCGTGCAGCGCGAAATAACGGATGTGGATAAACATTCCATTCATCTGAATCCAGAACTCAGCTACATCGCGTGTGCCGGCCCGGAAATCATCCAGGATATTCTGTACTTTATCCATGCTCTGTGGGGGATGGCAGTTCTGCACCTTCCGCCCGATGATCGCTGCGGTGCGCTTGAAAATTCGGTCGGCTGTTTCCGAGAAGAATAATACGGTATCGTTCTCATCCACATAGGTGATATCAACCGGTAAGTGACTTAGCATCATATCGATCTGTGAGATCGATAGGTCGCCAGTAGTTAATGGAAATTTGGACATGGGTTCTTTTCTCTCTTCTTTCTCTTCCTTTTTTGATAAGACTTCAATATCTCTTTTCTCGCTCTCGATTGGCCAATCGGTTCCACGCGTGACATAGCTGTAACCAAAATCCGATTCCTGGGCATGGATCGCGTGCCAGTTTTCCTCTGGCAGGCGTTCAATCGCAGCGGGAAACAAGATCCGTTCTTCCTTATAGACCATTTCACGCATCGCATTTTCCACTTCAGCAAACTCCTGCTGTAATTTAACCATGCTCTCCTTGCTGACAACTGCCCCCTCCTCAATCTTCGCCAACACCGCTTTCCACCCTTTGCGTATGTCGTCATGTATGCCCCACATCACAGAAGAAGGTCCGCTGAAGTTAACTTTTTCCAAATACGGAAATAATATGTTCTCTTTGCGAAGATAATGAGTATCAAATTCCATTAACTTTTCTATATTGCCCTTTAGTTTTTGAACCAGCGTTTCAGATTGGTCTTCACCCATTTTATGCAGAGTTTGCTTGGTATCGTTCAGCACGAATGCGACCAGTTCATTCTCGGCTCTGAAGGTGTACACAGGGTGCCCAGCCATCATTTCCGGCGGCGGCTGCTTATCCAGCGATTCACGAAACATCGCTACGTGTACATCGCATAGATACTGGATATCCTCCACCGGCATCCCTTCCCCGATCAACGTCTGCTCGATATCGGAGATCTCCTGGGCAGTCGCTGTGCTCAGCACTTCTGCGAATTCCTGTTTGACGTTTTCATATGCCTCACCGTCATGGATGCGCTTGAGCGCGTTTTTGATCTTGTCTTTTCTTTGACTTGCATTATTTATAAATTCACTCATAATTATTCCTCTTAATCAGCCCAACTGATCTGGTAATAGCATACCACCGCGGCTTCCGGGCATACCGTCTCACACTCGGCACATAATGTACACTGTTCCGGATGAGAAAATACCAGCGCGTCTGCTTCAATCGCCAACACTTCTTCCGGGCATGCATCCACGCAAATGCCGCACAGAGTGCATTTTGTCGCGTCTATCACTGGCAAGTTCAGCTCAGTCATGCTTGTGTTTTCCTTTCTTATATTGAGGATACCAACAAATTACTGGTTCTGATACGACTTAAGTCTTATTGATAACCTTTCGCTGTCCGCTCCAAGCCTTCCCGATCAATCAGGGAGAGGTTTCCCCGATCCCGCTGGATGAGCCGATTTTCTTCAAAGTCTCTCAGGGTACGCCCGATAACATCCCGCACAGTCCCGATCTGGCGCGCCATATCATCCTGTGTCCAGCGCCGCCCCCTTTCGATCGAAACATTCTCTGCTTCCCGTATCAGAAAAGCCGCTGTTCGCTGCCGCACGGTATGCAGCGCCAGCTCCCCTACCAATCTGGTCATGCCCGCCAGGCGCTCTGCCATTTCCCGCAGTAAATGCACCGCAAAATTTGGGTACCTAGTAAGGATCATTTGCAAATCCTTACGATCCAACACTAGTAGATCTGTCTGCTCCAAACAGCGCACATTTGCTAAATTTTTCCCCTCTTCCTTCAGCGCCGGTACCAGGTTAAAGCTGTCTCCCGCACGCATTACGCGCAGGGTGTGCTCCCGCCCATCTACTGCGGTGCGGTACACTTCCACCATCCCCGCTATGACGAAATAGACCGCATGGCATGCATCCCCTTCCCACAGGACAGATTTGCCTTCCGCATAGGAAACTGACCATCCCCGCTCATCGAAAGCATTTATAACTTCGTCATCTGCACTCGCTAATAGTGTGATCGCTTGCCATTCATGATTCATTATTAATTTATATTTTATAACCAATTTGCAAGAATTTATCAGTATTGATACTGGGAATGGATTGGATCCCTTGGTTGTTAATATATTGGTAATTGCAAATTGGGTAATCTATATTGTCGTACTCGGGAGGTTTAGAAAATAGATTTCTTGAAATTGCGCCCAACAGGAAAATAATATCTTAGATTAACTCAGATAACACAATAAACAATGCTAGTCCCACACCCGAAAGGAAAGCAATGTGGGAATGTTCTTTTTCCTCTTGTCTTGCTTCAGGTAAGAGATGAGAAGCAGAAACATATAATAATATTCCAGAGACAAACCCGAGCATTAATCCAAGGCTTGATTCACTTAATTTATTTATTAAGGGATAAGCTACAAATGCCCCTATGGGGGTAGTAAGCCCTGCTATTAAGAAAGCAAAGAGCATAGCAGTTTTCTCTTTCATGCCACCCTTAAGCAGGACAAGGTAAGTTATGACACCCTCGGCAAACTCATGCACAACTAAACCCATTCCTGCAAGAACACCAACTAAGATTGAAATTTTAAAGGTTACTGTATATATAATGCCATCAATGAAAGAATGGATTCCTATTCCTTCAGCAGCGGTTATACCAAAAGCGAGTGTTTCCTTATGTGTATAACGCTTAATCAATTCATTACTAAAAAACATAAATAGAAAACCAAATAGTGCAACGAATCCCGCGTAAAAATTCTTTCCGATAGCTATGGGTAAAGTTAATAATAAAGGAGTTGAAACCAGCATCCCTGCAGCAAAACACATGAAGTAAGTTTTTGCTTTTTCAGCCCATTTCCTATTCTTAAAAATAGCTAGAATCCCAAGGCCATTTATCAAAGCTGATATTAGGGCAAAACTTGCAATATAACTGAAAGTGTTAGAAAGTTCAAACATAATTATCTCCTCAAAATCTTCAATTTTTCGCTAAACATAATATCTTGAGATAAGCTAGCAGTTTTCACTTCAACGGGTTTAGGTCTTTGGCTGGCATTGACGGCAGGTGCCGAGAAGTTGAAGCCAGTGATCGTCGATTTGGAAACCTAGTTCATCGCTAACATTTTCGAATTGTTGCTTGAGGTCAAAACCATCAAAATAAGCTACTTTACCGCATGAAGTGCAAATCACTAAATGCTGATGACCATGAGCAGATTTAATATATCTATTGCAGCCCTCCGGTTGGTGTACTTTTTTCAGCAAACTAAGATTTTCCAGATTCTCCAGAGTACGGTAAACTGTTACCAACCCCAAGTTTGGGTAAGATTTTCTGCCCAGGTCATATACTTCAATTGGTTCTAAAGCGCGATCAACACTTAACAAGACCTCAACAATAACGCTCCTTTGGCGTGTAATGCGCTGACCGTTTTCCTTTAATTTTTGCAGCCATATATTGGCAAGAGATTTTGATTTTGTTTTATCCAAAATAATTTGTTTTGTTGAAAATGATAACTGTTTTCAATTATAAATATTTTAATTAATTTGTCAAGCTCAATAATTGATTTTGTGAATCACCAGTAATAATGTCACCATAAATTCACCAGTAATAATGTCACCA
>CAZBCD010000188.1:0-4582 GCA_964490205.1 uncultured Pelolinea sp.
TTAAATCAAGTGCTTGTTGGGAACCTGATGTGGGTAATATGTTATCAGCTGTTACGTTCATTCCGTATCGTGTAGCATGGCGAGCAATCATCTCGCGGAGTGGTAAATAACCATCTGTTGATCCATATTGAAGGCATTCAGCACCATGATCGCGTAATGCCCTATCGCATGCCTCACGGAATTCGTCTATCGGGAAAACTTCAGGTGCTGGCATTCCACCTGCGAAAGAGATGATATCTTTTCTTTCCGAAAACTTCAATAATTCCCTGATGGCCGATCCCTTCATCCACCGGGTTCGTTGTGCATAGCGATAATCCCAAAGTGTTTGCATATTTCTTCCTCCGAAATTTATTTTCTAGTAAATTGTATTTTTCACAAACGTGGGAACCTCTTTATGATGATTGCTTTTGAAGGAAGGGTGATCTTATCTCCTTCTTCAAGCTTTGAGAAGTCAATCGAATTTAGGGTATCTGTTTTTTGGAATATAAAAATTGACGAATCCATAAGCATGTATTTTTTTTCAATACATGCCTGGCCAGTGAGGAACCCTTCTTTATCGATTGCACAGCTAGTTACAAAACCAATATTCTTGCCTTTATCATTGAATACAAGGTCACCTAAATGCGCGATGCGTGTACGTTTTTCTTCAAAACGGAACCTGACTACCTCATTGCTGCGTCCTTTTTCATTTTCCAGGAAAGTAGAGCGGCCTATAAACCATGGTTTGTGTGTCTTGATATAAGATCCAAATCCAGCTTCTGCAACACCAAGGTTGAATTCACCTCCCATTTCATGACCGTAAAGAGGTAACCCTGCTTCTGTTCTCAAAGAATCACGTGCACCTAACCCACATGGTTTTAGACCATAAAGTGTTCCCACTTCGATAAGTTTTTTCCATAATTGAATAGAATTTTCTGGATGAATGAAAATCTCAAAAGCCATTTTTTCTCCCGTATATCCTGTACGAGATATGATCAGATCTTGCTTATTCCATTGAGCGTGGCAGAGATTCGTCCTTGAAAGATTTGAGATACTTTGTGTATCCTTTTCATTAAAACCAATTTGCAATAATATGTCTTTAGAAAGTGGTCCCTGAAGAGCAATATCAACCCGTTGATCTTCTGCTGCTTCATTATCATGAAGGTTGCGCAGGATAACATCACGGCCCAAGCATTTGATCCATGGGCGTTTATCTTCAATTATTACGGACCCTTCTTTTACAGCATTCAGCCACGCCCAGTCTTTATCGGTATTAGCCGCATTCACAACAATGAGGTACTTATCTGACATATGCCTATAGACCAGCAAGTCATCAATCACTTTAGCGTCAGGGTCTAAAAAATGTGTGTAGCAGGATTCACCAGTTTTTAGGTCGGATATGTTATTCCCACATACACAATCTAAGAAAATGTCTGCGTGGCTCCCCTGGGCTTCAAAAACACCCATATGCGAAATATCGAATAACCCCGCCGCATTACGCGTTGCCTGGTGTTCATCGATTACGGAAGAATACCAGACCGGCATTTCCCAACCGGCGAATGGAATGATCCTCGCGCCTGCTTTCCGATGCGCTTCAAAAAGTGCTGTGCGTTTGAGGTTCTCCTCCATTTTTTGAGTCCAATGAAAATCATCTAGAAGCGGTGATTCCTGGTTCTGGAATTTCTCGATCCCTATAAAATAGGGTTTTGTATGGTCTGGAGAAATCTCGTTTCGTTTATTATCAATTTTATTTTTTGTATTAGCTCTTCTTACTATGAATGGTCCCGGTATTTTTCTGGAATAATCAGCATCAAATGCAATAAATCCATCAGAGAGATCACGCAACCATGTTATAGCCAAGCCAGCATCTTCAGCTCGTAATATCAATTTATATTCTTTGTCAGATTGCTTGGATATGAAACAAGAAATCTTTTTCTCATTTGCGTAAAAAGTCGTAGGTGAAATTTCTTCACTAGATAAGTTTTCAAGATCTGTTGAAAAAATCCATTGCAGCGAAGTTACTATTTTGTTTCCAATAATATCAAAGGTAAGCCATTCCCCTGGCTTGTCTTTACTAAAATCATCCAGGTAATAATAATAGGGATATCCAGACTTTTCAGTATGCTTTCCATCCACCGTTCCCTCTATTAATGACCGCACTCTGAGTTTCGCCTGTTCTAGGACGTTGAAGTCCACTTTCGCTCTTGTGATGGCTCTAGTTTTTCCCATTACTGTGTAGGGTTCTGTGGCATGGAGAATATCCGCGATGATATCTGCAACCTCGATCATATCCTCTTCCATAAACCCTCTTTGGGTGATCCATGGAGTGCCTAGACGGACACCGCTTGAGCGTAGAGCTGATTTATCTCCAGGAATAGTGTTCGCGTTCATTACCAAACCGACGATATCGAGAATACGAGCAGCCATATCCCCTGATAATTTAGTGTTATCTTTTCCAGTAATTGATTTGCAATCGATATTTAATAAATGTGTATTTGTACCTCCAAATGCGATTCTGATATTGCGTTTCGCAAGTTGGGAGGATAATGCAGAACTGTTTTTTATAATTTGCTTTTGGAATTCTCTAAATTGTTTAGTTTGAGCGATATTAAAAGTTGTTGCCATACCCGCGATTGTCTGGATATGCGGACCACCCTGTTCCCCAGGAAACACTGCCTTATCGATTATTCTTGATAATTTACTTGTAAATGATAAAATGCATGCCCCGCGAGGTCCACAAAGTGTTTTGTGGGTCGTGAAAGTGATAATATCGGCATATCCAACGGGTGAAGGGAGAACATCTGCCGCAATCATTCCAGCAATATGGGAAATATCCGCAAAAAGATATGCTCCGACTGAATGTGCAATTTCCGCGAATTTTTCCCATTCAGGTGCCCATGGGTATGCAGAATATCCAGCAATTAGAATTCTTGGTTGTTTTTCCTCTACCAATTTTTGAAGTGTTTCGTAATTTATCTTTTCTGTGTGAGGATCAACGTTATAGTGAAATACTTTATAGAGCTTGCCAGAGCGACTTACAGAAGACCCATGCGATAAATGCCCACCGTGGAATAGATTCATCCCCATGATTACATCGCCAGGCTCAAGAAGAGCGTGATAAACGGCATTATTTGCAGGGGCACCAGAGAGCGGTTGCACATTTACATAAATTTTTTCAGGACTAAAGCGATCGTTCGCAAATAATTCCGCGCAGCGCCGGCGGGCTAATTCCTCTAATATATCCACGTTTTCAACACCCTTATAGTAACGTGGGTCTGAGTAGCGCCGAAAATGTGTGATTTGTTTTTCTAAATCAAGAATCTCTTCTTGATTGAACGCCCGAGATTTCTCGGGAGGATATCCTTCAGCGTATAAATTCTGAAGAATGGATCCTAAGCTTTCCCGTACGGCTGACGGTGCGCTGCTTTCGCTGGGAATTAAAATAATTTTTCTCTTCTGACGTTCAGCTTCGAGATCAATAATATTATTTACAGCAGGATCAATTTTCGATAATGGATCTGACAAGATAAAACCCGGCATTGATGTTCTCTCCTTAGACCGAATAAAATAAAAGCCACTTGAATTTGATTGGTCAAGTGGCTTGTGACTATTTTAATATTGCCGTATCAAGCAATAGATAACTTGAATACGCAAATGAATATATTATCCAATCAATCATTTCGTTTATTGTAACTTTCGAGAAAAGAATGGTCAAGTACAAATGCAATTGTTTAAATGCGATAATTGCGTCTCAGCGAATCACATATGATCTGTAATCCATTTAGATGTATATTCTAGGACATTCTTTTTCTCCGGCTCGTTATGAATTTCATGATAAAAACCAGCCCAAATCTTCTCGCTGCATTTATCAGATTGTTCACAAAAATCATGAATTGCGGTTACGCTAACAATTCGATCGGATGAACCATACATCACAAGTGTAGGTAGGGGTACTTTCTCTGCGTTATCGCGTACGAATGTCCCCTTTTCGATAATGTACATAGCCGACCTTACTGAAGCATCTCCGTGAACTAAAGGATCTGCATTGTATCTATCAACAACGCTTGAATCACGGGATAACATTTCTCTATTTAACTCATTATCCAGAGTGAATGATGGATAAATCTTATTCATAATATTTATTAGCGTTAACTTTTTTGAAGGAATCGTTCCATACAATTTTAATAAAGGACTGGTAGCAATCACTCCGTTTAAAACGGGTTCTTCTTGAATTGAATAAAACAATACAATCATCCCGCCAAAACCATGTCCATATAAGAAGATCGGCAAGCCCGTATATTCTTTCTTAGAAAAAGAAATACCTGCAGATATTAACTTTAAAATATCCTCAAACTTATTAATATGCCCCCTTTTCCCACCTGTTTTTCCATGTCCAAGAAGATCGAAAGTTATGATTGAAAAGCCCTCTTTTGAGAAATGTTCAGCGAAATGCGTACCATATCTTCCGCTATGTTCTCCGAACCCATGTACTAATACAATCACTCCTTTTGGGGGATTTTCTGGCTCCCACATTTGGCTGGATATCTTATAAGGTGCTGAACCCCAAAATTAGCACCACCCGTAAATGTGTGAAATCTCCTCA
>CAZBCD010000189.1:0-4569 GCA_964490205.1 uncultured Pelolinea sp.
TGTATTAAAGTTCCTTTATCTTGTCAATTTTGTCATTTGTTTTTCAACACCCTATTATTTATCTCTTGACATATTAACTTTTTTATGCTATTCTACTATTAGTATATTATAGCTTTATAATAGGAGATGGTTATGAAAAAAGTAAATCACATAAAAGAATACAGTCAGATATATACTCAACCAAAGAAAAAGATCAGTCTTGTGGATGCCCCTCCCCTCAATTTCCTGATGATTGATGGGACAGAAAATCCCAATGACAATCCTGATTATTCAGAAGCAGTAGGCGCATTATACGCAGTTGCTTACAAACTGAAGTTCGCTATAAAAAAAGGCCCACAGGCAATCGATTATAAAGTGATGCCCTTGGAAGGACTCTGGTGGGCAGAAGATATGAACTTATTCAACCTTGAGAACAGGTCTAACTGGCAGTGGCGCATGATGATCATGCAGCCGGAATATATCAATGAAGATTTATTTAAAACAACAGTTACTTCTGTGAGAGAAAAGAAGGGCCTTCCCAGGCTGGATGACTTACGTTTTGAAACCTATCATGAGGGGTTAAGCATGCAGATATTTCATCTGGGGCCTTATGGTGAGGGCGAGCGTGAAACGATCAATAAATTACATACACATATTGAAACAGAAGGATATCAACTGGCTGGTAAACACCATGAGATCTATTTTAATTCACCTCTCCGCACAGCACCCGAGAATCTAAAAACGATCATCCGCCAACCTGTGGAGACGGCTTAGGATATGGCGCGGAAAACAAAAACCGTCACCGATGCGGAATTGGCAGTCATGAGCCTTTTAGCAGAGAAACCAATGCACGGGTACCAGATCGAGCAAATTATTGAAGAACGCGGTATGCGCGAATGGACGAATATTGGCTTTTCCTCAATCTACTACATCCTTGAAAAACTAAGAAAAATTGGTTGGCTGGAAAACGTCCTTGAATATGGAGAGGGGAAAGGTCCAGCACGGCAGATCTATTCGCTGACAAATACAGGCAGTGATGTTTGGAAAAAGGCGGTAATTAGTACTCTCTCTCACCCACGCAGGAGCAGTAGCAATTTTCAATTAGGTTTATCAAACCTTCTTCTTCTAGAAAAAGAACACATCATGTTAGCGCTTGAGGAATACGTGAAAGAACTCGAACAGAAAAATCAACAATTAATGGAAAAACTCACAAATTATGGGGAAAATCTCCCCTGGAATGCCTCAGCCATGTTTGACCTCAGTCTTGCACAGATTAAAACTGAATTAGATTGGGTAAAAGCATTTATTGAGAAGATTGATTTACAAATACCATGAATAAATATTTCATTTATTAAAGCATATCTACCATAATACCTCTATAAGGTTCGGTTAGATTCCCTTGATTCTCAAATAGATATTGAATTGAACATTTCTGATTGTATCTTTTTTAACAATCCATCTTCTAAAAGCTAACTTCAATGATCATACATGCTTTTCATTTACCAATAAACATATGAATTCTTTTTTTCACTAATTTAAAGGCTGGGTAGTGAATAACTCAGGATAAAATATACCAGCAATGGTAGAAAAAAATGCAACTCTTTCATTACGCGGAAAAAGTATCTCATGCCGCTCTAATATTCCACTTCGGAAAGCTATGAAAGAGAACCGCATTTCAGTTTACGCTCATCTGGCTGTACGCTCTGGTGAACTGATAACTGATGATGAAATGGTCAAACCGGGCGATCTTATTGAAATGATCCCTGTTATCTCAGGAGGATAAGTAAATATGCGGTGCAGGAAATGCGGTGAAAAAGCTGTGATCAATATGCGCCAGCATCGGCTCTCACTATGCAAACAGCATTACCTGGAATGGCTTTCCAACCAAATCCTGAGGTTCATAGGAAAATATGAGATGTTCTCAGAACATGACCGCGTCCTTGTAGCTGTTTCTGGCGGTAAGGATTCGCTGGCGATGTGGGACATTCTATGGAAATTGGGTTTCCATACTGAAGGGCTCTATATAAATCTGGGAATTGATGCGGAAATCGCTTATTCAAACCGCTCAATGAATTTCGCCCGCGAATTCGCCGATCAGCGTAATTTAACACTACATATTGCTGATATAAAAAGAGATTACGGGGAATCCATTCCGGAAATTTCTACCAGAACCCGCCGTGGAAGGGACAAACCATGTTCATTATGCGGATTAATTAAAAGACACATAATGAACCGATTCGCTTTAGATGGCCAGTACGATGTACTCGTTACCGCGCACAATCTAGATGACGAAGCTGCCATTCTTCTCGCGAACACTCTGGATTGGTCGTTGGAATTCTTAGCGCGGGGTGAGCCGGTTTTACCATCAAAACCCGGATTTTTGAAAAAAGTAAAACCTTTTTGCCGTACATATGAACGGGAAACGGCCGCATACACTATTCTTCGCGATATTGCATTTATGCGTGAGGACTGCCCATTTTCGATCGATAGCAAACAGTTGTATTACAAAAAATATCTGAATGAATGGGAAGAAACCCGGCCAGGTACAAAATTGCGCTTCTACCTGAAATATCTCAACGCGATTGCTCAAGGCGCCTTCCCAGCCAGGCAAGAAACTGCACAGAAGCTCGCTCAGCAGCGCTGTCCGCAATGCGGCCAACCCACTAACACCGGCAGCTTATGTGCGTTCTGCAAACTTTTCAACAAAACATAATTATCAAAAGTTTTCCTTCTAAAATAAAAAATAGCGGGAGATAATCCCGCTATTTGAAAGACTTTTCTATGCATTTTCTAGATATTTTTCAACTTCCCAGTCAGTAACATGGATGCGGTATTCTTCACACTCTCCCAATTTCGCACGCCGGAAAGCAGTGTATATCTCTGTCCCAACTGCATTTTTAAGCACTTCATCTTTATCTAATTCAGATAGCGCTTCCATAAGAGAAGATGGCAGCTCTTTGATATCTTTCGCTTTTCTCTCCTCTTCGCTTAACCTGTAGATATTGATATTGTTCAACGGTTTAGGCGGTTTCATTTTATTATCCACACCATCCTGCCCAGCCGCCAGCATCCCCGCGAAGGCGAGATAAGGATTACAGGCAGGATCCGGGCAGCGAAGTTCCGCACGGGTTGCCTTATCCTGGCCAGTTGTATAGCGGGGTATGCGGATCAACGCGGAGCGATTGGTTTGTGCCCAGCCCACATATACCGGGGCTTCATAGCCGGGAACCAACCGCTTATAAGAATTTATTGTTGGTGCGACCAAAGCGGATAACGCGCGGGCATGTTTCAACTGACCAGCGATGAAGGAATAAGCTGTTTCAGAAAGATGTACATCATCATCCTTATCAAAAAAGATATTGTTGCCCTTTTCATCAAACAATGACATATGCGTATGCATTCCAGAACCATTGATCCCGTAGATTGGTTTGGGCATGAAAGAAGCGATCAATCCATGCTGGGCAGCGATCGCTTTGACCGTATATTTCAACGTCATCACATTATCTGCTGTGCGCAGGGCATCCGCAAACCGGAAATCAATTTCATGCTGGCCGCGGGCAACTTCATGGTGGCCCATTTCAATCTCCAACCCCATTGTGTTTAACGCATACATCAATTCCGTGCGAACCTGTGCGGCTTCATCATCGGAGGAAAAATCAAAATAGCCGCCCACATCATGCGGTACGGGACGCAGTCCGCCGTTTTGCCTGAATAAGAAGAACTCCGGTTCTGTTCCGCAGTTGAACACCAACCCATTCTTCTTCAAGTCTGTCAGCATTTTCTTCAGCAAACCGCGCGGATCACCGGCGAACGGTTCGTCATCTGGAGTGTAGATGTCGCAAAAAAACCGGGCCCGCCTCATATTTTCCGGGGTCCATGGAAGAACAGCGTAAGTATCGGTATCAATTTTCAGATGCATATCACTTTCCTGAATGCGGGCGAATCCCTGGACAGAGGAGCCGTCGAACCATATACCGTTGGCCAGTGCTTCTTCCAGTTGTTCAACTGGCATGTCAACACTTTTAATTTTTCCAGTTACATCAGAAAATTGAAAACTGATGAATTTGACATCATCCTTTTTTACTCGTTCTAAGATCGCTTTCTTGTCCATACTACCTCCAGTGGCATTTAAAATATATTAGGCATGCCCGGGCATGCCCATATGAATATAAAATTCTCGCTATGACTGCCCTTCCTGTAAACAGGGTTCCTGAATTGCAACCCAGACCACTACAGAGACTTTGTCGCAGGCATCGCTGCCTGTTTTTACATCACCGTTTTATCGGAAGGGAAAATGAAGCCTGTGGCAGGGCTTCAGAGGCATCCGCTGATCAGATCGATTTTCTCCCTTTATCAGGATTAACGCTTTCCTCACGGAAAGGAACCTCCTCCTCGTAGTCTCTCCCTAAAGAGACTCAGCCGCTATTTTCCTTTTATATTCAATTGTTAATGTAAATGTATTTTTACCATATGGATTTTTCTCCGTCAAGCGTTCTGTTATTTCCATATAGTATTACAGCGTCTATTATATCTACCTGGGTGCTGAACCCCAAAATTAGCACCACCCGTAAATGTGTGAAATCTCCTCAA
>CAZBCD010000190.1:0-4548 GCA_964490205.1 uncultured Pelolinea sp.
CTGTGGTATTCTTAAATAATCACGGTTGCACTTGAGACTTGAATCCAGCATATATAAAACCATTTCTTAACCCAGAAAACTATAATCTGGTTAAGAATATTTTTCCAACAACTTTGAACACCTTGAAAACCGAAGCGATTAACTTTTCACAATCCTTTTATTGGTTTGATGATTATCTATTGGAAGTTGAGAAAAGAATTCTTTTAGAAAAAAGATGTCTTGAAAAATGGGTAAAGATAGATCTGGTCAAGAACAATCAAAATATTATGGGGGCTGCTAAATCGAATTATCCAAATTTATTTACCTCACTCTAATTTGGATTCTATTTTAACTGTTCTCTTGAGTCATATTCCGTATAAATTTTTTACAGCAAGTACTCATTGGTTGACACTTTCATCCAGATGCTCCCATCTTTACCAATAATATTGACGTGACTGGTTCACGTCTTTTTCAACGCTCCTGGTCATTTCTGTATTTCTCTTCATACATCCTGTTCACATTTTTATCTCAAGCTGGGGTGAGTTTCTAGCAATCTTAGCCACTTCCCACTTTGGTAAGTCATCCGGGCTTGCGCCGTTTCTCTCATCGGCTTGGCAAAGTGTTTTCGAAATAACTTTTTCTATTGCTATCCCCCGTTTCATCCCCCATTTATTCCCCGAGTTTCATCAGAAAATCTTCAATACTATCAGCTTTTTTCACATTTCTTGTAGGCATAAAAGAAATCTTTCCTTCACGGGCACATGCACGCCTGAAGTGTTCTTTCCCAAAGAAGGCGCGCTGTTTTTCTTCCGGCGCAGTCAGAATAGGTGAATCGTCTGCCTGTGTACGATGGCAGCGGATTGCAGTGCGTTTTTGCTTCCACACCGGCATCACATCCACAGTCAGCGAAACCTCTTCGTCTGGTATCGCGTGTAAATCGCTCAGGTTCAGTTCGGCTGCCACAGATCGCGGTACAGCCAAGTGATATAAAGCGATCGGAGCTTCCGCGTCCTTTGCAATTTCCTCAAACACAAGTGAAGTCCAGCGGCTAACAGATTTATGGTCAGGATGGCCAGAAAGGCCATCCGCGGGCCAGGTAAGTAGTATCTGAGGATGGAGTTCCCGTATCACTGTTTTGATCCTGGCAATTGCCTCTTCCTCATCTGCTTCGCCCAATTTTCCATCTGAATAATCCAGAAAAGTGGGGGGCATTATGCCGAGAACATTGCACGCACACTGTAATTCCCGCTCACGCACTTCCGCAAGCTCCTCCGCGCTGCATAATCGTGGTTCTCCGCACGAACCTGCTTCTCCCCGCGTTGCGGTGAGCACATTAACTTGCACACCGCGCTCCGCCAGTAGAGCCAACAAACCCCCACAGCGGAACGACTCATCGTCGGGATGAGCAAACACGGCTAACAGGACAGGCGGTCGCTCAGTCAAGAGTGCCAATCGTTACAATACCTGCATTCCCAATACACGCATCGCTGTGGCAGCCGAGATAATGCGGGTGATTTCTGCTGGTACAGTCGACATTGATCCAGCACGAAGCTTATAATGCTCGTCCTCGACAAGCAGCTCCCCTTCTCCCTCGATAACATAATACAGCACAGGCACAGACATCTTGCATAATGGCGATGATTGGCCGCTGTTTAAATTCAGCAGCAATGTTCGCAGCTGACTGGTGTCAAGGAGAGGTGTGTGAAGTGCCTCAGTTGCTGAAAAATCTGTCAGATCGTGAGTATCAATGAACTTTGTGCCTGATATATTTTCTGTCATATTTTTATCTTCTGTCTTGCTCATATTGATTGGTTCCTTTCCAGTATGTATGATTTTGATCTACGTTTTTCTTAACTATAATTTTTAAAAACCTAACTTTAGGCTGCGTTTATGCATCATCAATGATGGGATAAAGAATAAGATTATGAACCCTATCAATATGAACAATGATATCCAGGGATTCACAAAGTTAGAACCTATGAAAATGTAGTTAAACAAATCCTGTGCATAGGTTAATGGGGATAGATAAGCTATTGTGCGTAGCGTTTCATTCATCTCACCTACTGGAATAAAAACACCGCTGACAAACATCAAACCCCAGCGTAATAAAGTGCTTGGCATTTGTACATCCCCGGGATTTCGGGTGGGGATTGAGCCGAAAATTAATCCCAACGCGGAAAACGAAAACGCCCCAATCACAATCGTCGCGGCCAACCACAGCGGCTGGTTGATATGGAAACCGTAAATAATACCCCACACCAGGATGGTTGCTAAAGCAACCGCTATTCCGAATATTGCCCCGACAAGAGTTTTCCCAAACAGAAGTGTTAGCAGCGAGTTGGGAGCGGCAAGCAGGCGGTCATATGTGCCGGTACGCCTTTCGAGTGGGATCACAAAAGGACCCGCAGCTGCGGATGTGAAAAATACCGTCAAAGCCAGCAGGCTTGCTATTCCTGCGTCTGCGCTGATCCCTCTTCGGACGGAAAAGGAGAAAAACATAAAGAACGGCATCAATAAGCCGAACATGATCATACCCGGCCTCAAATAATATACTTTCATGTCTTTTATTGCGATCACAAACGCTTGATGGATTTCTTCCAGGAATATTTTAAATAACTTCATTTCATTCTCCTGTTTTTCATGGGTTTCATGGGTGTTCTTTTTTCAGGTTGAAAGGACTGCAAATCCCCTATGATATCCAAATACACTTCTTCCAAAGACGGTGTCAGCGTATTGAGTGTGATGATGCGGGCTTGGTTATTCTCAGCATACTTGAAAAGAGTGCTGAGTAAATTTGTCGGGTCGTCAGTATACAGGCGCCATTTATCTCCGATCTTTATCACATTTCGCACCCCGGGTAATTGGGAAAAGTCTGAACCATACTCTTTTGAAGATTTTTGCGTGATGGTTGCTTCAAGAGAAATTTCCACAGACTGAACTCCTCTAATACGCGTTTTTAGGTTTTCGGGGGAATCAATAACCGCGATGCGCCCGTGGTCAATAATCGCAATTCGATCGCATAATTGGTTGGCTTCTTCAATCTGGTGCGTGGTGAGAAAGATTGTGCAGCCGTTTTTGTTTAAATCTTTAATTAATTCCCGAATTGTACGTGCGCTCCGGGGATCCAGACCTGGTGTTGGTTCATCCAAAAACAGGACTTGCGGTTGATGAATCACCCCCATAGCAATACTTAGGCGCCGTTTCATACCTTTTGAATAATTTTCAACTTTTATATTCTTTTTTTCCCATAATCCAAATAATTCCAGTAATTCCTGGGCGTTTTTCTTCCTCTCTTTTCGAGGTATGCGATATAGCTGCCCGGTGAACATCAAATTATCCCAGGCAGTCAATTCGTTGTACACATTAGATTCTTCTGGGACCATACCTACAATGCTCTTAACCTCTCTGGTATATTGAGTAATATCCTTTTGATCAATGCGGATACTGCCCCCTGTTGGCGTCAGGAGGGAGGTTAACATCCGTTGGGTTGTGGTCTTGCCCGCGCCATTTGGGCCTAAAAATCCAAAAATCTCCCCTCGATACACTTCAAATTCAATTTCGTCGACTGCTGTGAAGTTGCCATAATTCTTCTTCAGTTTCTTTACTTCAATCATATAATTCATGGATCTATTTCCTCCAAGATTTGTAAGGGTTGTCGCACAGCTTAAATATCTTTCACTTCATTTTTTGAAAATTTTGATTCGGCGATAAGAATTGCCTTCTCCAGTAATTTCAGTAACCTCTCTTGCTCCTGTGGGATAAGGCCTGACAAGAGTAATTGAAATTTTCGATGATGGTATCTTTGAATTTGCTTTTGTAATACATCTCCTTTAGGTGTTAAGAAAAATTGAACGGAGCGCTTATCCAATGGATTTGATTTTCTTTCCACTAGTTTGCTCTTTTCTAATTTGCGAACCCCGACGCTTATAGTTGGGGGTGTCTGTTTCAAAGCATTGGCAACGTCTTGCACTCCACTACCGGGGGAAGTGGATATCCATTCTAGTAGAGTCATTTGGGCAGTGGAGATTGAAACATCCTTCAATGCATAAGCATCTAGCCCCAATTTTCGCAGTCGCTTCATTAGATTAATAAATTTAGTGGTGGTATTGGAATTTTGATTATTCATAATTAATTGTGCGATACTATACTTTAGTTAGTCTAACTAATTATATTGGCTGTTATTTCTTTTGTCAAATCATCCGGGCTCGCGCCGTTCCGCTCACCGATTGGACAAAGTGTTTGCGAAGTATCTTTTCCCCTACGGGTTGCTCATCCTTAAAATGAATCAAGAGTAATATTTTTCAAGATGTAACCTTTTGTCACTTTTCATAACCTTAAATAGAAACATGACGCACCAGACTAAACACATGCCGGTGGCATGTTGAAAGAACCCCGAACCTGCTGATTAAGAGTCAGTTGCTTCACTTGTCCATTGTGTCCACACAGTGTTACAGCGTCCACACAGTTCCATTTAAAGGGCTTAAACTGTCCACAGCGTCCATTGTGTCCATAGTGTTTCATTAAAACTGCACCAAATTGCATCTAAGAAAGCGTCTGTCAAGGATTTTT
>CAZBCD010000191.1:0-4515 GCA_964490205.1 uncultured Pelolinea sp.
CCCGAAATGGGTATATTATCTCCTTCTTTTTCCTGATTTTTCCACACCCTCTATTTATTTATTCCACCTGCTTTTAGTCTACTTCTTAATCTCCACATAAGTCCAACCGTTAGACAATTTTTTCTTTAATTTCTTCCCCCATCCAACTAATTTCGGCCGGTATTTTAACATCTTTTGTATCAGGGACTAATAAACGATATCGATTAAATTCCCCGAATTCTTCAATTGTGAGTTCTATTTCTTGTGGATAACAGTTATTTTTGTTTCCTCGCCCAGCTGTCGATGGTTTTTTCGACCGACTTCTTCAGCCCCTTAATGTCCAACGGCTTGCCGGACGGGGCAGCAGGAGCAGTTGGCGCTGGCGCGGCTCCTGAACCATACGCGAAATCGTTGAGTTCTTGCAGCGAACCGTTGAACCAGTTCAGGTCGATGCTCTTGCTTTCCGCGCCGAAAGCCAGCCCGTTACCGTTGGCTGTGTACTGCCAGAAGGTCCATTTCTTTCCCATGCCCGCCCACGGCTGTATCTCGTAGGGTTTGGATACACCCGCCTGGTAGGACTTCATATAATGCGCTACCCACAGCGGGTAATAAGCCCATTTCTCGTCAAACTGCCTGGTGATCTTATTGCGCCCGTGGATGCCCCAGTAGCCCGGTGAGGTGTAGATCATCGGTTTGCGCCCAATCTTGGTTTCGACTTCAACCAGGAACTGCTCTAGCAGAGCGTTGGATGGGTAGCGGCTGCCCAGGCGGGGCGCTTCGAAATCAGCGACAGGCGGCAGTTCGCCCGGGTCATCCCTGAGAAGTTCGCTGAAAATGCGCGCCTGCACAAGCCCGGTCAGGTCCCAGCGCAGGAAGTGGTAGCCGCCGCGCAGAAGTCCGGCTTCCTTGGCGGTCGTCCAATTGTATTCATAATCACGGTCGATTGCGCCGCGTTCGGACACCTTGATGAATACGAATTTCGCCCCGCTCTCGACCGCTTTCTTGAAATTCATCTTCTGCGGCGTGGATTTATCATCCTGCCAGTGGCTGACATCAATTCCTTTTATCACGAGTATGGTCTCCTGCCTATCATTATACAGACATTCATTAGAATTTCATCAAAGCAGGAGTCATTTAGTAAAATACAAGTATTGAATATCAATGGAGGTGTGCATGGATACGAACAAGTTGAACGTGGGGATGGTGATTGCAAGCCCGGTCAAAGACAGCGATCAACCCCTTTCTGAATTGGAAAAATTCACATCTGACAAAAAAGCGGACATTATCCTTTTCCCGGAAGACCATATTTATTCAGATAAATTACCTGACCTGCAGAAGATCGCCAGAGACCGCAAGAAATGGATCGTAAGCGGGATGGAAGACCGAAATGAGGAAGGAGAGAAATTCAAGCATGCCGTGATCGTGAACCCGCGGGGAGAGATAATCGGGCGGCACCGAAAAACCTCGCTCACCTATGATGAGCTATCCAAGGGGTTCAGCCACGGGGATGCTATCCAGGCGGTGAAAACTGATTTCGGCATTGTTGGTGTGGCAATTTGCTACGAAATGCACTTCCCGGAAGTAGCGAGGATATACGCGCTGCAGGGAGCGCAGATTATCTTTAACCCAATTGGCACCGGCATGTGGCATGAGACCCAGTTCCAGCAGTGGAATGGGGTCGGGCGCACTCGCGCCAGCGAGAATGGTATTTTCTCCGTTGGCTGCAGCCA
Source organism: uncultured Pelolinea sp. (assembly GCA_964490205.1). Lineage (GTDB taxonomy): Bacteria > Chloroflexota > Anaerolineae > Anaerolineales > Anaerolineaceae > Pelolinea. Next base: position 1,710 of record CAZBCD010000191.1, read on the forward strand.
CCAGAATGACGCCGTTCCCTTTGCCTACGCTTATGCTCCCGATGGATCCTGCCTTGTCCAGACGCGCGATACCAACCGCATGGTCACGGTCACGCTGGATCTCTCCCAATGCTTTGGTATGTTCCTGGAGCACCGCCAGCCGCATTTATATGGAAAATTGATCGAGGGTAGAAAAAAGGACTGACACAAGAGAGCTTCTGGAGGATTGTTTTCAGGATTGAGCAGCTATCCTGGAAGGTGGTGAAAGGAAGAATGGCTGAAAAGTGATGTGTAAGGTTTGACCCCTTAGATTACATGAACAGGTTATATGCGTGGGATCATGGAAATTTTGAATAAGTAATGTTCTGGAGGTAGAAAAAGTGTTTTCTTTATCCGTGTCAAGATCCTGGAGGACAGCTCATCCTGGTGCCATTGTGGGAATCATGGCGTTGAAAAACGTTGCCAATCCTAAAAAGAGTGATGCGCTGGAAAGCAAGAAAAGAGTGTTGGAAAACCTGCTTCAATCCCAATTTTCCACTAAATCGGAATTGGCGGCCCTGCCGGTCATACGGGCATATACCGCATACTACAAAGCTTTTCGAAAAAGCTACCATGTCCTGTTTCAGATCGAATCTATTGCTCTTAAGGGAAAATCAATCCCCAGTGTAGTTCCGCTTGTTGAAGCCATGTTCATAGCTGAGCTGAAAAATATGTTATTGACGGCCGGGCACGATCTGAACGCTTTGGAGTTACCGTTCACACTTTATATCTAGAAAGGTCACGAGCTGTTTTAGTTGTTAAATGGCAGGGAACATTCACTATAGCCCGGGGATATGATGATGACCGATAACCAGGGGACCATTTCTAGTGTGATATACGGTCCTGATAGGCGTACTCGAATAACACAAGAAACGAAGAATCCACTATTTGTCGTTTATGCGCCTCCTGGCGTGGGTGAGGATCAGGTTATCCGGCATTTACAGGATATTAAGGAGTATGTTGAACTATTTTCTCCTGAAGTGTATGTAGATTCATTGGAAACTTTTATCGCCAGGGATAAATGAAGCCATTCTGAACCCGGGTGATATTGCCCGGGAGTGATACCAAATGCATATTATTAATAGATCATAAATTGGCTCGACGCAGAGGAGCTAACTCTCTGCCCCAAATCTATAAAAAACACCACATTTGCACTAGCTAATTGATGTATTCAAAATGAAAAAAGTAAATAATTCTCAGTATTTTTGGATATAATTTCTGTTCACAATGAATATCAAACAGAAAAGAAATTTGCGGGTCATCGCGCTCGTCGGGATTCTATATTTCGTCCTCTTCATTTTCCCCAATGCCTCAACGATGGGATCGGATAATCCCATTGTGTACCTTCATACGGATGAATTTGTGGTCTACCCGGTCGTGGAACGCATGCTTGAGTCCAGCCCGAATTTGAGTGAGGCCTGGGGGCGCCTGATAATCTATGGAGATTACCACTGGGGTTATCCATTTTTCTTCCTATCTATGCTCACGCTGCTTCCCCTGCGCATTATTCAGGGTGCGGACTTCTATAATCATACAGAGGTGAACATACTTGTTCTTCGTCAGATGATCAGTGTCCTTCCAATGATCCTGACGGCAGGTGTGCTGACTTATATGCTCACGCAGTTTCGGAAATTGTGGGCTTCACTTTTTACTTTCTTATTCGTTCTTACCATTCCCGCGGTGGTGCGCAATAATATGCACTGGTGGCACCCGGACGCGCTGATGATACTGGCGATCGCGCTTACATTTCTTTTCCTGGACCTGGACGAGTACCGACTGGGAAAATATTTCCTTTTCGCGGCTGCTGCCTGTGGACTTGCGGCTGCAATTAAGCTGTTTGGTTTTTTCTTCTTTCTAACCATCCCGGTTTATCTGCTGCTTGCCTGGCGGCGGAGGGGGGCGGCATTTAAAAAGATCATTCTCTCAGGTTTGTTGTTTGTTGCGATCATGCTGACCGTGATTTTGCTCAGCAACCCTTTCCTATTTTATAAAGGTCCGCGTGAGGATATGCTTGCTACCCAATCCTATAAATCAGTTGAGTTGTCAGAAGGATACACTCATGAAGAATCCCTGTATTATTCCCTTGGACCTGAATATTGGCGCTGGACACTGACCACATCTTACGGTGACCCCAATTTTATTGTGCTGCTGTTCCTGCTGCTTGGCATGGCGGGAGCTGTCATTCCCGATCGGGATATCTACTGGCTTCTGCTTGCATGGATTGTACCGGTAGGTATTTATTTGATGTGGTTTGTATCACCCAAGCCGGACCATTACCTGATGCCGCTGCTGATACCCCTGTACGCAACTGTTACCAGTGGTGTTGAAATATTCACTTTTGGATGGGCCAACGAAAAAAAATGGGTGCGGTGGGCGGCGTACGCGGGATGCGCGGTTTTTGCTCTGATACTTCTTGCACAATGTTTTTTCCACATCTCAACGGATATCCATCAATACGCTGCGTACTTCAAGCTGGCTTGAACCATTTATGATCTACTTCTTTGATCGTACGTTTTGGTGGGATACAATTCAATAAAATTGAATATGGATAATTAAGGAGACAATATCTATGAAGAAAAGAACACTGTCCTTCTTGACTGTTGCTGTCACCGCTGGTTTTCTCTTATCTGCCTGCAGTATTGCGGACCTTTTTTCTGGAAACAAGAGCAACCTGCCGGTGGGAGAAGCAGTTCCCCCCGGCCCGGTGCTGATCACCGGCGGGTTTGAATATACTACCGAAATTCCACGTCTGATATATTTTTCCAACATTTTTACCTTCCAGAGTGAT
>CAZBCD010000192.1:0-2926 GCA_964490205.1 uncultured Pelolinea sp.
GGTGACATTTTCATTGGTGGATTAGGGTGACATATTCACTGGTGAATGACACACCCTACAATAAAACACTTGACATTTATAGAATAATATTTTAAACTCATAATAACTATACGCATTTACGGAGTTATTTATGGATAATGGCTTTTCTGATATTCCTCATATAAATGCTTCTACTTCAATCCCCACTGCGATGAAATTCTGGCAAATTTATCTTAAAGATCAAGGAAAATCAGAATACACAATCAAGGCGTTTCTCGGTGACCTTCGCTTGCTTACTCAATTTTTACCCCCTGATGTCGCTATCGGAGATATTTCTACATCTGACCTTAATCGATTCATCGATTGGTTAGAGAATGGGAGAGGAAAAAATATTTCCTGTAGTCCTAAGAGCCTATCACGACGTATAACCACACTCAAATCTTTTTTCCGATGGCTTTTTGAGCACGGCCGCATCGAATCCAACCCAGCAGAGAAAATCGTCCAGCATACAGTCATTAGTCCACTTCCCGAAGTACTTACAGCTTCCGAATTGGGATTGGTGCGAATAACCTCTGACCAAATCCGACATTCTGAAAATTCCGACACACGCCCAATTGCATTATTAATGCTACTTCTTGAAACCGGGATCAAAAAGAGTGAGTGTCTGAATATAAAACGCTCACATATTGAAACAAATGGAGAGAGTTATCTATTTGTGCGGTACGCGGACGGAAGAGATCGAAATAAGGAAAGAAAAATTCCCCTTTCAGAAGAATTCATTGAAATATATCAAGAATACTTGAACCAGTATGATCCTGATGAGAATGTTTTTCCTTGGTCTCCTCGCCGCTTAGAATATATCCTTGAAGATATCAGTACCGCAGCGGGTATTGACAAGCATTTATCTTTTTCAATGTGTAGATGGAACTGTGCTCTCTCTGATTGGAAAAGTGGGATTGAAAAAGATGTAATCCGCCAGAAGCTCGGAATTTCAAAAATCCAATGGCGTGAGATTAAAATGAAACTACAACAGTTGAATAAGCTGACGGAGTAGAATTATTAATTTTCCTCCACATTCAGTTGAAGCACATGTTCAGTAGATTCAGTTATTCTTACATTAAAAGCTGGCTGAAAACCTGGGATCCAGATTAATTGTTCATTTGAAATAATTAACGGCCAATCTGCTCTAAATCGCTTTGGAAAACCTTTATTAATCCAAAAATCAGACAATTTCATTGTATGCCCAGATAAACCTAATGGTGCATAACGATCCCCAGCATGCCGTTTACGCATGATAATTTTCCTTTTGGTCAACTCTGCATCTAAATAAGCACAATAACTATTTTCATTCCTCTTGAAGATTTCCCCTACTTCATCAATGGACAATACAGTGCTTTTTAGACACCAATTTTTATTGATTGGAGTAAACCCTGGGATTGTGACTTCAGCCATATCATTTTCCAGTTTTAGCCACCCCTCGCCTTCCAGATCATCTCTATTTGTTAATAAATACCCACGATCTTTCTCTACAAATATCTGAAGATCTTTTAGTAATCTTGAAGAATGACTGGTTTTTTCTCTTGTAAGCACTTTTCGAATATTTTCAATTAGATAGAAAGATTTTTTCTTTCCAATATTGAAATAATCTCGCAATATACCATTAATAATATATCTTTGAACACTGATAGGATATTGTTTATATGTCTGAATATTGATCTCTACGAAATTCGTTTTTTGTAGAAGTATTACATTCCCAATTACTTCTTCTGAATACTGCTTGATAAATGTATGATCTTCATGCAAAATACCGCTCATGCGGATTACACCCTGCTTTAAATTTGGGTTATATTTTTCGAGAAATGGAATTAAACTTGCGCGTATGCTATTTCGTGTAAAAACCTCATCTGTGTTCGTCTCATCAATAGTGAAAGTGAGATCATTCTCTTCACAGTAAGATAAAATTTGATCCTTCCACACATCCAAGAATGGGCGGAGGATGGGTGTTGATTTACTGAATTCACAATAAGATACATAATCCATCCCAATCAACCCGTTTAAACCGGTTCCTCGAATCAAGTTCATCAAGATGGTTTCTACCTGATCATCAGCGTGGTGAGCTACCACAACCGAGCTTGAATCCGTATCTTCTGCAACTTTGATAAGGAATTGGTACCGGAAAGACCGAGCAGTTTCTTCAATTCCCTTATTTGTTTTTCTAGCAATATTATTAATATCTTCCGTACCCAACTTGAAATCAAATTTATATTTTTCAGCAATTCTTTTCACAAATTGCACTTCTTCATCCATTGATGGGCGCAGTTGATGGTTAAAATAGGCGACTACAACTTCATGATTCAGTTTATGGAGAATATCTAATAAACAAATGGAATCTGCCCCCCCTGAAAATCCAAGCACAATCTTCTCTTGAATTTTAATTCCGCATTTTTTTTTCAGGCTTTCTGCAACTCGATCAGCTAGCATGTCAAAAATTATAGCATTCACATCAATTTCCTACTTTTCCTTACCTCATATTAAAATAAATGTATGGATATTGATTTTTCCTCCCGAATAGATTTATCATCTTCATTATTGAAAAATTCCAAACACGCTGTTGCATTCACAGGCGCAGGAATATCAACTGCATCGGGAATCCCTGATTTCCGTTCACCAGGAAAAGGGTTATGGGAAAAAAATGACCCATTTGAGGTCGCATCATTAACTGCCTTTAGAAACCATCCGGAAAAATTTTTTGAATGGATTAAACCCCTATTTCTACAAGCAAGATCCGCCAAACCCAACCCGGCACACATATTCCTCTCACGAATTGAAAATATAGGAATAATTAAATCAATCATTACCCAAAATATTGATGGTTTGCATCAGGAATCTGGAGCAAAACGAGTAATAGAACTGCACGGATCGGCAAGAACTGCTACCTGTCCTAACT
>CAZBCD010000192.1:2936-4507 GCA_964490205.1 uncultured Pelolinea sp.
GCTGCTCTACATATGATACAGATCATCTCTATAAATTATTGAGCATTGATGGCAAATTACCGACCTGCTCCCAATGCGGTCACATTATCAAACCAGATGTAGTACTCTTTGAAGAAATGCTTCCCGAAAAAGCATGGCATTCAGCTCATCAGGAAGTGCTGAGAGCAGACCTGATTTTTGTAATTGGTTCTTCGCTGGAAGTATACCCAGCCAGCACATTACCGGACATCGCTATCCGTAACGGGGCAAAGTTAATCATAAACACACTTTCGAAAACACCAATGGACCATTTTGCAGATGTATTACTCCCCATGGATGTCATAAAATCAATACCCGAGATTTTCCAAATGATTGATAATTAAACGCTTCCCCGGCGCCCGAATTGTCTCTCAAGTATATCAACCGTGATATGAATCATGGTTGGACGTCCGTGAGGGCAGGTGCGCGGATTTATACAATTCTCAAGGTCTAGAATCAACTGTTTCTGTTCTCGGGTTGATAGTGCCTGTCCGCTTTTTATCGCCAGCCGTTTACAAATCCGCGTGATCATTTTCTCCCTGTTCTCTGTGTCAACGAGTTCTTTTGGAGAATTTTGATCATCACTAATTGCACTCATCAGTACTTCTTTTGGATCCATAGATGAGAGAACTTGAGGAATAGCCATAATCTTATATGCACCAGGGCCGAATGGCTCCATCTGAAATCCGATTCCAACCAAAAGGTCTAATTGTTGCTTTAATCGCTCAGATTGAGTCGACGGGAGAGTGACAGCAATCGGTTCTAATAAGAATTGAGAGATATTTTCATCCACTCCCTGATTAGCAATTTTTTCAAAGAGGATCCGCTCATGAGCAGCATGCTGATCGATTAGATATAAGCCGTCCGGACCTTCTGCTGCGATATATGTAAGTCCCAATTGGCCAATTAATCGTAGGAGCGGCAAACCATAAGATTTTTGCGGATCCAAATGAACAGATCTCGGTTGCTCAGATAATTGCACTTCTTGAGTAGAGTCAACAGAACTATCAATATTAATTTCTGAATGCCCCGCATTTTTTGCTGGCCCAGATGTTTTCCAAATGCGAGGAGGAACTGCAGCATAAGGCGCATACGCAGCGATCGTCTTTCGAATGGTTCTTTGGATTGCAGTGAAAACCTGATTAGAATTTTTCAACCTTATTTCCGCTTTTGTTGGATGAACATTTATATCTACTTCGATTGGGGAAATACTAATGAACAGATTAGTTACTGGAAAACGTCCAACCATCAATAATCCATGATACCCGCGGGTTATAGCGGAAGATAAAACCGGGTCATTCACTAATCTTCCATTTATGAAAAAGAATATTTCTTTCCTTGTTGAACGGGTTATGTTCAGGGGACTTGTGTAACCTTCTAATTGAAGGTATTCATCTGAATAATTTACCTTCAGTAATGATTTTGCTGTTTCTAAGTCATATATCTGGGATAATATCTCCCGGCGATTATTATTTCCATTTGTTGTCAGAACTTTTTTCCCTTCTTGAACAAGAGAAAATCTGATTCCTGCATAAAATAAGGCGTAGCGGGAA
>CAZBCD010000193.1:0-4454 GCA_964490205.1 uncultured Pelolinea sp.
GGAGACCACACTATTTACATTGCTAAGTGGTACTAAAAATGGGGTGCACCTCATCCCTCATTTCCGATAGTCTGAATAAAGCTTTCTATTTCTTGGGGAAAGTCAGGGTGAACAAGCTTTTTGGAAGATAGTCCGATAAGTTCTTCGTGTTGATAACCATACATGTCGCAAGCTGCGGAATTGGCCGCCTTGATAATCCCGTTCATGTCGACAACAATTAACCCATCTTGCGCGCTTTCGAATAATTTGCGGTAGCGGATTTCATTCTTGATCAACTCTGCTTGTGAGGCTTTACGCTCGGTGATGTCTTCACCGAAAGACTGAATGTTGGTTATCTTTCCATCATTGTCGAAAAGTGCACGGTTTGTCCAACGTATCCAGCGATAATGCTTGTCATCTATAATATTCTTGTTTTCGTATATGTTTATCGGTGATTCCGCTATTAGCGAAGCGATATTCAACCTAACATCTTCCCTGTTTTCCTTTGGGATTGTCGATAGGATGTTTGTGCCGATCAATTCACCAGGATCTTTTCTGAAAAACTTACAGTACTCTTTATTCACGAAAGTGATCGTACCGTCCGGTAAAAATCTGCTAATTAATCCAGGCGAATCTTCGACCACCGAGTGATACTTTTCCTCACTATCTCGAAGGGCTTTCTCCACTCGCTTGCGTTCTGTGATATCGCGATGTGCAGCAAACAGAAGTTTTTCCCCTGAGATTTCCACAGAGTTAAGTCGTATTTCAGCAATATAAAAAGAACCATCACTTCGTAAATGCACCCATTCAAACTCTTGAGGGATATCCTGGGAAGCTAGTGAGATTAGTTTCTTGGCTTTAGTTTTAGATAATTGACCATCAGGCTGGTATTCTGGTGATAAAAATGGATCATATGGGCATTTTCCAACAATAAATTCCCGGGCTCTTTGGAATAGTATTAATGCGCGACTATTACAATCTATGAATTTTTCTCCTCGCATGATTAAAAAACATTGGTAAGCAGACTCAAATAATGAACGGTATCGCAGATTGCTATCATCTATCTCCCGTTGTGCTTTTTTTCTATCAGTGATGTTATTTCCGATAGTTACAAAATTTTGCTCTCCATTTATTTCGATCTGGTCCATTGATATTAACGAATTCACATTGGAACCATTCTTGTGCCTGAAGATCGTTTCAAAATTTCTCAAGCCACCTTTTTTTGCGATAATTTCATACATTCTCTGTCGATCTTCAGGATTTCTAAGCAAATTAAATTCACGGTCGGTCTTCCCAATCACCTCCTGACGCGTATAGCCAGTATTACGCACAAAACCATCATTAACATCTACAAATTTCCCGGTTTTGGCGTTAGTGATTGTCATTGAATAGGGGCTTACCATGAATATTTTTTGATATTTTTCTTCGCTTTCCTTCAGCGCTCGCTCAACCAATACCCGCTTGGTGATATCTCGGGCGATTCCCAGAACAACCTCCTTGCCCTTGATTTGTACAGGTTGAGTTCTGATCTCAATAGATACTTTGGTGCCATCCTTGCGCGTCAGGATAAATTCGTCCGGTCCTGTGGGGTGCCCTGCTTTATTCCGCAGAAGTAGTTTGACTACTCTCGGTAACTGGTTAGCGGGTAATAATCCTTCTTTCAAGAAACTTGAACCGATCAATTCCTCTCGCTTGTACCTGGTTATTTTTTCTGCCGCTAGATTTCCATCAATGAGAGTTCCATTCGTGTCGGATATATAATACGCGTCTGGAGCATTTTTGAACAGAATCTGGAATTTATCTTCGCTTTCCAGCAGCATCTGTTGTTGGTTAATCCCATTTTTTTGATGGGATTCGCCTTCTACCAACTGCAATTCAGTAAGCCGTTTTTTTAGAGCTTTAATTTCAACTAATAATTGAGCTTTGTTTTTCGTGCTCATACTTCTTTCGAAATCATTTTTTCAGACATTTAAATACTTGTAAATCTATTATACAAATCTTTTCTCTTTTAACGCATACTGAATTAGTATCCAGAGTGGTGCTTGTTTTTTGAGCTGTCTTTCCTGTTTGATATTCTTGGTGTAATTTGGTGCAGTTTTAATGAGACACCGTGGGCACGATGGACAGGGTGGATAAAATCACGCCTATTTTGAGTAACCTGTGGACACAATGGACGCTATAACACGCTGTGGACAGCATTAGTACCTGACTTCGAACAACTAGGTTGCGCGTTTGAGTCGTGCCGAGGGCACCTTTCGCATTTCATCGATTAGGAGCTTGTGATCCCTGGGAAGTTAGATAAATACCCTCTACATCAAAAAAGGACAGCAAGGTTAAGTTTTCCCGCTGTCCTTTCTTTAATATTGGTATAGATTTATGCTACATCCGGTAACTCTAACATCGCCCTCTTTATCGCCTCTTCTGGATACGCATAATCCTGCAGTTCACCAGCTAAATATGATTGGTAGGAAGCCATATCAAAATGTCCGTGTCCAGACAGATTGAACAATATCACACGTTTCTCCCCCTTGGCTTTCGCGTCCATGGCTTCGTTAATCGCCCCGAGGACGGCATGTGCGCTTTCGGGTGCGACCAAAATTCCCTCCGCGCGGGCAAATTGTAGCGCCGCGTCGAAAGACGCTAATTGATGAACAGCAACAGCTTCAATGAGGCCCGCGTCGAAAAACGCCGACAAGCTGGGAGCCATGCCGTGATAGCGCAAACCACCAGCGTGGATCGTTGGTGGAACAAAACCATGCCCCAGGGTGTGCATTTTAACAACCGGTGCCATCTTGGCTGTATCACCAAAATCAAATGCGTATTCACCTTTCGTCAATGAAGGAGTTGCGGTGGGCTCAACGGCCAGCAGACGAGTACGTTTCTCGTTCTTAAGGTTTTCCCGTAAGAATGGAAAGGCGATTCCAGCAAAATTTGAGCCCCCACCCACACATCCAATCACTACATCCGGATATTCATCTGCCATCTCCATTTGTTTGAGAGACTCTTCCCCGATCACAGTCTGATGCATAAGGACATGATTAAGCACAGAGCCCAGCCCATATTTCTTGGTGCCACCAGACGTTGCTGCGACCTCGACGGCTTCCGAAATGGCGATACCCAGCGAGCCAGGGCTTTCAGGATCTTCAGCTAAAACTGAACGGCCATAATTTGTTGTTTCTGTAGGACTGGGGAACACCTGCGCACCATATGATTCCATAAAAATACGGCGGTAAGGTTTTAGTCCATATGATACCTTGACCATATAGACTTCCAGGTTAAGATCAAAGAAATTGCATGCCATGGCGAGTGCTGATCCCCATTGTCCAGCACCGGTTTCGGTCGTCATTGCTTTAACACCAACAGCTTTGTTATAAAAAGCTTGCGGAACTGCCGTATTCGGCTTATGACTGCCAACAGGAGACGTACCTTCGTATTTGAAGTAGATATGTGCGGGTGTATCGAGCGCCTTTTCCAGCCGTCGTGCACGGATGAGAGGGGTTGGTCTCCATAGTTTGTAGATATCGCGGACTTCCTCGGGAATATCGATATAACGATCTCTGCTGATCTCCTGCATGATCAATTCCATCGGAAACAGCACAGACAAAAAATCGGGTGTAACGGGTTCTAAAGTCTGCGGGTTAAGTACTGGCGCAGGTGGGATAGGACTATCAGCTAAAATGTTGTACCATTGCTTCGGTAAGTCAGATTCGTTCAATAAAAATCGGGTTTGTTCAGACATTGTATTCTCCTTAATAATTAATTGTTTCATTCGCTTGTTGGTATTTATATTGGTGTGATAATCCTTCAAGGCGGATTATTTTTAATGATCAAAAACATTTTCACCTCCTGATGTTGTTAGTAGATTATTCCTTTTCTTGCGTCAGAACGAGAAGATATCTGCATTGAGTCAGATCCCTTTCGATTTAGATCTTTTTTCCTTTTTTCACTCTGTTTTCAAATGCCTCTCTTTTCATGATCTGCTCCCTTCAATAATCCTTTATTACATTTCTGAAAAATCTGGAGTAACAAAAAACGCGCCCATCCCAATTAGGGACGAACGCGCGGTCCGTGGTGCCACCCATCTTAAGCTGTTATAAAAAAATCCCCGATGATGCAAGTGGGGAAAAGCCAGCTTCACTCTTTTCGGGTACGGCCATTTATTTTTCGCAATGGTTTATACCCTAGCCCGATAACGGGGGCATTCCGGATCTGGTTAGTCATTCCTACCAGAAATGGTTTTTTTCTGCCAAAAATTTTCACCATACAGCTCGGAGGTCCATTCTACGTTTCCGTTTCGGGCAGGGCTTTCACCGATCGCCTGCTCTCTGATCCGGCGTGAAACGTATACTCGTCCTCTTCAACGCTTTTGTTATTGTTGCACGCAATTATATATTCAATAAAAAATCTGTCAAGGGCATACAATGAGGGTGTTGAAAAACAAATGACAAAATTGACAAGATAAAGGAACTTTAATA
>CAZBCD010000194.1:0-4391 GCA_964490205.1 uncultured Pelolinea sp.
TATTAAAGTTCCTTTATCTTGTCAATTTTGTCATTTGTTTTTCAACACCCTCATTTGATTGTTTTTAACAAAAATGATTAATAATGGGTGTTTGCTTATTTATGTGCGGAATAAATGGATAGCACAATATCGGCGTAATAATAACCCACATCCATAGGGCCATATGCTTTGAGGGCATTCCGTGTTGAACCAGTGGTTTTCAGTAAGCCAGATAGCAGGCGGGTGCCAAAATCAATATTGTAATTTGGATCGAGGAGGTCATTTATTGAGGGGCGGTTCTTGAAACATGGATTATCACCACAAATGAAACTGGATGCAATTCCATCCCTGGGCATAATTTGCATGAGACCAACCGCACCACTTGTTGATATAACAGTTGGTTGGCCACCGCTTTCCTGCAGCATTACTGCGGCAATAAGATTTGGATCAAGTCCAAATTTGTCAGCGGAGTATTCAATTTCTCCCAGCCATTTCTGAATTGATTGCGGATATTTCACACTCAATTGCTCTTCAGATCCAGATACATTTGATTTAATCCGATCGTGATCTGCGCTTAAAACAATTCCCTTAACAGCTGATACATTTAAAGAGTTTGAGAGAATTAGCAAGAAAATCGCGGATAGAAGAATGGATGGGAAAACAAGCAACCGAGGGTATAACCTGACCACACCTGAATTATAGAACATTAGTGCTAATAACGCAATACGCTATTTTCCTGAAAGGCTGCGTATCTTCTTAAACCCGGAGTGCATGATTTCGTTGAGCTTCTCAGCGGTGTGTTCATATTCCTCAAGTGTCCCACCAACAGGATCATCAATCTCAAATACCTTACCGATCATTTCGGAAAGTAAGAACACGTTATCTGCTGCCTGAGGGAAATTGCGTTTGATGAAATGCTTATGATCAGATTCCATACAAAGGATCAGATTAAAATCCTTCAAAAGATTTTCCGAAACAGCTTTTGAAGTGTGAAAATTAAGATCACCCCCCATTTTTTCAGCGGTTTGAATTGCATGCAAGGTTGCGGGGAAGTCGGGATAAGCCCAGCAGCCCGCAGACATAACCTTCCATTTTTCAGGATCACACCCTTTTTCCTTCAGATACTGAACGAACAATACCTCGGCCATAGGGGAGCGGCACTGGTTAGCTGTGCAGACAAACAAAATGGAATAGTTGGATTCTTTAGACACTGACACCAGTTCTTATTTTCCCATACTTACGACCTGACGGTCCCAACGATGCCAGCCATCGAATTTCTTTTCAACAATTTTTATTCCCTCACCCGGGCTTTCTAAACCTTGTAATTCCAGATCGGCATCCATCATGATGCGGACAAGATCACGGAATTTGACCTTCGGTGTCCATTTAAGTTCTTTTTTCGCTTTCGAAGGGTCTGAAAGGAGAAGATCAACCTCTGTGGGGCGGAAATATCGCGGGTCTATGCGGACATATTCATTGTAATCAAGATGGACATATCCGAATGCTTCTTCAAGAAATTCTCTCACGGAATGCGTTTCTCCAGTGCCGATAACGAAATCATCTGCTTTTTTATTGCGCAGCATCAACCACATAGCTTCTACATATTCCGGTGCATAACCCCAATCCCGCCTGGAATCGAGGTTACCCAGGTAAAGGTGTTTCTGTTTTCCTGCTACGATCGAAGCAACTGCTCGGGTGATCTTTCGGGTTACAAATGTTTCACCCCGGCGGGGCGATTCGTGATTGAAGAGAATACCATTGCATGTAAAAATACCATATGCTTCCCTATAATTTCTTGCGATCCAATATGCATATAATTTTGCAGCGGCGTAAGGGCTTCTTGGGATAAAAGGCGTTTGTTCATTCTGAGGTGAGTTTAACCCTCCGAACATCTCGGAGGTGGAAGCTTGGTAAAAACGGGAATTAATTCCGCTCTTTCGTACTGCTTCTAGAATTCGTGTCGCGCCTAAACCGGTTACATCCCCCGTATATTCCGGCATGTCGAAGCTAACGCGTACATGGCTTTGAGCAGCTAGATGATAAATCTCGTCCGGTTTAACGTTATAGACAATATTCTGCAGGGGTTCACTAACCGAAATATCTCCATAATGAAGATGCAAATTAACCTGCGCACCATTATGTGGATCCCGATAAATATGTTCAATTCGGTGGGTGTTAAAAGTGCTAGCCCGGCGGATTACACCATGCACCTCATAGCCTTTATGAAGCAGGAGTTCAGCTAAATATGAACCATCCTGTCCTGTAATTCCTGTAATTAATGCTTTTTTCAATTTACTCCTCCGATTTGAAGTGAAAGAAGTATAACCAGTGACATATTTCATGTCAATCAAAGTGAACATGAAATTTTAAAGAGGTTTGGTAATTGCCAAATCTCCCATATTGTTTCGATCTTATTTTTTCTTGAAAATGATCGTTTTCTCTTTTCCATCGAAATCCACCTGCACTTCGTCACTTTCTTTGAAGTCACCGGAAAGTATTTTAATTGAAAGTGGACTCTCGATATATTTTTGAAGGGTACGCTGAAGAGGTCGGGCACCGAAACTGGGATCATAGCCTTCCTTTGCCAACCACTCACGGGCTTTTTTGCTTAGTGAGATTTTCAATCCATGTTCAGCTAAACGTTGTTTGATCTCAACTAATTGGAGATCAACGATCTTATACATTTGTTCAAGTGAAAGCGGTGAAAAGATAATAATCTCATCAATTCGATTGAGGAATTCGGGCCTGAATGTATCTTTGAGAGATTTCTCGATCTTCTGGTTGGCTTCAATATCTTCAGCATTTCCACTCTGATGCAGGAATCCCAGAGTACCTCCGCGGCGAATGAATTCTGTACCAAGGTTGCTTGTCATGATAAGAACCGTATTCCGAAAATCAACTACACGACCTTGTCCATCTGTAAGGCGTCCATCGTCAAGTATTTGAAGGAGTGAATTCCATACTTCCGGGTGTGCTTTTTCAATTTCGTCAAAAAGTACCACACGGTATGGACGACGGCGGACCGCTTCGGTTAGCTGGCCGCCTTCTTCGTATCCAACGTACCCGGGAGGTGCTCCAAAGAGGCGGGAGGCCGTATGCTGTTCACGGTATTCGCTCATGTCCAGGCGGACAAGAGCATCCTCATCGTCAAACATGAATTTCGCTAACGCTTTTGCTAATTCGGTCTTACCAACTCCAGAGGGGCCAATAAAAATAAATGATCCAATTGGGCGCTTGGGATCTTTCAGCCCTGAACGTGCCCGACGAATAGCATCGGCAACCGCATTTATTGCTTCATCCTGCCCGATGATTTGCTCGTGTAATTTCTCCTCCATGTTTAACAGCCGTTCTGCTTCAGACTGCATCATTTGATTGACAGGGATACCAGTGGTTTGAGAGACCAAATTAGCTATATCACTCTCATCGACTACTTCATCCAGTTTGTGTTCCGCCTCCCATTTATCGCGTTTCTTGTTGAAATCGGATTCTATCCTAAGGCGTTCTGCTTTTTTACGTGCAGCATTTTCATAATTCCGCTCGATGCCGAATTGCTCCTCTTCCGCAAGCAGTCGATCTATTTCGCTTTTCATATTCTTTAAATCGTTTGGCATTGAGTACAGAGCAACTCGCAATTTTGCAGCTGCTTCATCCATCAGATCAATGGCTTTGTCTGGTAAAAATCGATCAGTGATATAACGGGAAGATAATTTTGCTGCTGCGGAAAGTGCTTCATCGGTGAAATGGACTTTATGATGCGCTTCGTAGCGATCACGCAATCCCTGCAGCATTTCAATGGTTTCATCAATTGACGGTTCATCCACATACACAGGCGCAAAACGCCTTTCTAGGGCGGAATCCTTTTCAATGTGTTTCTGATATTCATTGAGGGTTGTTGCGCCGATACACTGTAATTCTCCGCGAGACAGTGCGGGTTTCAACATATTAGAAGCGTCCATTGAACCCTGCGCGGCTCCAGCACCGACTACAGTATGCAATTCGTCTATGAAGAGAATGATCTCACCCGAGGAGCGCTGTACTTCTTCGATAGCTGATTTTAAACGTTCTTCGAATTCACCCCGAAAACGCGAACCGGCGATCATTGCCCCTAAATCAAGTGAGACAACTTTTCTGCCCATTAAAATCTCGGGTACATCGTTATCGGCAATCTTCTGTGCCAATCCCTCAACGATCGCAGTTTTTCCTACTCCTGCTTCTCCGATTAGGACAGGGTTATTCTTAGTACGGCGGGAAAGAACCTGGATAACTCGCAATATTTCATCATCCCGCCCAATGACAGGATCAAGTTTTCCTTCTTCAGCTCTTGCCGTTAGATTGAGTGTGAACTTATCAAGTGCTTGTCTTAAGTCTTCCGCATTTTGCTCGTTCACACTTTCTCCTTGACGAACATGCTC
>CAZBCD010000195.1:0-4363 GCA_964490205.1 uncultured Pelolinea sp.
CCTTTATTGTCATTATCACCTTTGTGTTGTCCATGGTGACATTATTACTGGTGATTCACATCCAAATGCAGTTCTGTTGACAAAACCATGTATTTTGATAGAATTTCAGATAAGTTATTGGCCGAAGTGGCGGAACAGGCAGACGCGCTACGTTCAGGGCGTAGTGAGCATTAAGCTCATGAGGGTTCAAATCCCTCCTTCGGCATTTCCCCTGCTCTTGGAGAGAAGTTAGCTTAACTGATTGTACCGCCTGTTTTTATGGGGTAATATATAAATATGCCTAAACTAAAACGAATAAAAAGGCAGTGGATATATATCGTTTTACTTCTCATCTTGTTCATAATGATATTAGGATTGAATTCTCGGTTATCAGAATATTTGAGATTATCATCTCAAAAAGATGAAATGGATGAAAGAATCACCAGATTAAAATCAACGCAGGTTGCGTTAGAGACACAGATAGCTTATGCTGATTCTAATAAAGCAGTTGAAGAATGGGCGAGAACATACGAAAGAAAAGTTCTCCCAGGTGACCAGGTGATTATCCCGCTTCCACTTGTAGATGCTACTTCAGAGGTGAACTACTTGGCAACTCCCAACCCTGTTAAAATGGAGAATTGGCAAATCTGGTGGGATTTGTTTTTTGAGTAATAGGTGTATGAAAAAATAGGTTAGAATGTGGTTTATTCAGAGAGCGAAACTCTGAAATGATTTGAAAAGGAAAAGGAAAAAAGATGCTTGGAAGAAAATCCCCTCAAAATGTATTAGATGGGTATAAAAAAAGGCAGCGATTTTCCCCTGTTTTAATCACAATTCTGGCTGTCTTATTGGTGATTATTGGTATTGTGATTATTGTGCTTTGGATCACAGGTGGAGGATTCTCTTTGAATCTATTTAATAAAGAACCTACTCCAACGAGCACTATGCCGCCAACACCAGTTCTTTCACCAACACCTTCATTGATTCCTACAGAAACGCCAACCCCAACGTTAACAGTTTCTCCTACTCCTTCTGGCCCATTTGAATATGAAGTACAGGAATTTGACAGCTGTTGGGGAATCTCAGAGAAATTTGAGGTTGATCTCCAAACTTTATTGGCGATTAATAACTTTGAAGATGGAACCTGCCCAATTTATCCGGGTCAGAAAATCAAAGTACCGGCACCCGGGCAAACATTGCCAACGCCTACTCCGATACCTACCGATATGGCATCAGGCACGCGTATTGATTATACTGTTCAGGCAGGTGACTCAATTAAATCCATCGCCGATCAATTTAATTCTACAATCGAAGATATTCTTACGATAAATAAGGATAAGATCGATGATGAGAACAATATCCCTGTTGGTGTGGTTTTAGTTGTACGGGTGAATCTGGTTACTCCAACACCAACTTTCGCTCCAACGAGTACTCTGGCAAGCTAAATAAATGATGCTCCCACCAAGGTGTGGGAGCATACTTCAATGGCTCGTAAATATCTGTTTTTCAAATTCATATTAATTTTCATCGTGGGATTCCTGTCTAGCTGTAGCAATGCGAATGATGCAAATATCAGTCCAGTCGATATTGGATCAACAGGACCAATTTCGATTGATAAAGGAAAAATCCCTTTTAATGTTGACGGGGATATTACTGTTCAGATTACACCGTTTACAAAATCTAATTTGAATAGTGCTGATACAGCCCTAGTTTTATTTCCCGCTGAACCACTTGAGATCGGGAAAGAATATGATGTAATAATAACGAAGGATGAGTTAGATCATATCCACAAAACTATGGTTCGGCAACCCTGTCTTGTTTACATCGGTAATGTTACTAGTGAACCAGAAATCTGGCAATTTTGTGGGCAGGTAAATGTACCTATGACACAAACCGAGGGAGGGGTGGTGGATTTTGCTGTGTCGAGAAACGGCAGTTGGATAGTGTACGCATCGAGGAATGAAAAGGGTGGAACGGATATCTGGAAAATGGATAGGGAGGGAAAGAACAAAGAAAAGGTTTATGTGTGTAGCAAGGTTGTATGTAGCGATATCGCAATTGATCCTTTGGGTTTAATAATTGCTTTTCATTCAAAAAAAGCTGATGGTGAATTGATCCTTTTCTCGATTAATGAAAATCAGGAAATACTTATTGAAAAGGGAAACATATCGTATGTTGATTTCTCTCCAAATGGCCAATTCCTCCGATATTTTGAAAAAGATAGGGGGCGTTTGAGAGTTCTTGATATTGTTAAAATAAATTTGATTCAAACGGTAGAAAGTGATTCGGATTTAATTGGTTCATGGAGACATGATAGCAGCAGCTTTCTGTACGGAATGCAGAATTACTGGGGAGGAATCGCTGGCATTGAGATATTTGAAGCCAATGTTGGGATGAGAATATTAGCTAAATTATTTGATGGTCAAGAATTATCTTTAAATTATTCCCAGCCCACATATTTTGCGAATGAGAATCTAGCAGTTCTGGTTAGAATAGGATTTAACAGTAACAGCAAACAGATCTGGGTTATCAATCAAGCTGGAAAAAAACTATTTGAAATAACCAATGATCAACAATATAATCATTCTGCGCTTTCATGGAATTCTGCGGAGGAAAAAATAGCTTTCCAAAGGTATTTGCTCACAAGTTCAGATTCGCTACCAGAGGTGTGGGTTTGGGAAAATAAGAATAATCAATTTCAATTGATAGCAAAAAATGCAGCGCGTGCAATTTGGATACCTTAGATTTATCTATTTAAGCATATATAGAACCTCATCCTTTACTAGATCGTTATTTTCTAAAGCCATGTGCGAGCGGAGGATTAAGAAACACTCATCTAAACCGATTTTCCCCAAAGCCCATACAGAATGGATTCTTATTGTTTCCGAATCACTGGCCAATAATTCTTTGAGAGGTTTTATGAATTTGCAGTCCAGGCTGTTACCAGCAGCAATGATGATGTTGCGCAGATGGCGTTTGTAAGTAATCCTCAAAATCGGGGAATTTATATATTTTATTTTAAAAGTTTCTGCTGTGAGACACATTTCTTTCAGTAAATCTATTGGATGATAGTTCTTTTCCTTCAGGTTAAAAAATATCTCGCTTTGGTCCTCTGTGACCTTTGTATTGAATGGGCAAACATCCTGGCAGACATCACAGCCAAAAACACGGTTACTAATTGACGATCGCAAGTTCCTTGGAATAACTTCTTTATGTTCAATCGTTAGGTAAGAAATACATCGGCTTGCGTCAATAGTATGATCTCCAATAATGCATCGAGTAGGACATGCGTGCTCACAAAGGTGGCAATTTTTACATAGGTCGTTGGAAAGTTGAGTTTTTTCATTCAGGTCTTTATCAACCATGATGCAGCAGAGAAAGGTGAATGAACCAAGCTCTGGGTGTATAAACAATGAATTCTTCCCTATCCAGCCTAACCCTGCAGCATAAGCAAAATCTTTTTCCATGATAGGGCCTGAATCTATAAAAATCCTGTAATTGATTTTCTCGGATCGTTTACTATTGATGGATTCCATCAATTCAATGGCTTTAGTTTTTATTACATGATGATAGTCCTCATACCGAGCGTAAGCTGCGATCATCCCTTTATCAGGGTTTTCAGCTTGTTTCTTATTAGGGAAAGGGCCGTACTTTACCCCAAGGACAACGATTGATTTTGCGTCCTTTAATAAATGCCCCGGTTCTCTTCTGGAACCAATAACATAATGTTTATTGAGAAATTCTAGATACCCAAAATGATTTTTCTCTAACCATTCCAGGTAATCTTGAAAATGAGGTGATTGCTGAACCTCTGTAAAACCGGTAAATGAAAAGCCAAGGTTTTTTGCCTTGGCTCTAATTTCGTTTAATTCGGACGTCATTAAGTGTTAGTGATATTGCCTATCCAGTTGGTACTGGGGTTTTATCCTCTGTAGTGCCGACACGAATCTGAACATATAGAGTATCCCCGAAATATTGGCCTTCACCGTTCATCATGCGAAAGTAATTAATATATGTGCCTAACGCGGCGGGTGCAGTCATTTTAACGCTTAATTCAATCTGGTTGCCGGGTTCAACTGGATTAATTATGGAAATGACAGATTGTCCTTCTTGAGCCATGGCTTGGTCACTCGGTACTGAATCCCAGTACACCAGTTTATAACTTGTATCCCATGTGGTTGTGCCGTTGTTTTCGATATTCCAGGTTTTGGTAAATCTTTCATTCTGCCATAAAACCGTGTCGTCTGGAAACGTTTTATCCTGGAGAAAGAGTGCATTATCAGGTGATTCTGCAGGCAAAGCAGGCGCTCCTGATGCGTTTACAGGAAGTGTGGGAGCTGAAGGTAGGGATTGTGTTGGAATGGGTAGGGGTGTGGCAGTGGGA
>CAZBCD010000196.1:0-4357 GCA_964490205.1 uncultured Pelolinea sp.
GGAAAGAACCTGGATAACTCGCAATATTTCATCATCCCGCCCAATGACAGGATCCAATTTATTCTCATGAGCGAAGTCAGTAAGGTTGCGGGAGAATTTTTCCAATGTTCTGTATCGGCTTTCAGATTTCCGATCTGTTACGCGCTGCCCTCCTCTGAGTTTCATAATCGCTTCGAGAACACGTTTTCGGTCCACGCCGTTTTCTTGTAATAAGCGTGATGCCGGAGTATTTCTCTCACTGACAATAGCCAGCAAAAGATGTTCAGTGGAAATGAATTCATCTTTTAATTTGGACGATTCTTCATTTGCCAATTCCATGATCCTTTTAACTCTGGGCGTGATGAAGATCTGCCCCGCCCCGCCGCCAAAAATACTGGCTTTTGGGCTACTCCGCAAAACGTCATCTAACTTTTTACGCAGCACTTCCGGATCAATCGCCATAATATCGAGGATCTGAGTGATGACTCCTTCCGGCTGCTCAATCAGAGCGAGAAGAATGTGTTCGGTATCAATCTGGTTATGACCATAGCGCTGTATGATCTCAGCAGCCCGTTGAGCTGCTTCCTGCGCACGTTCGGTAAACCTATCAAATCGCATCATAATAAATTTCCATTGACTTTTTTGTATTTTATCATTTCGGCCAATATTATTGACAAGAGGACTATTAAATATTTATTAAATTCAAATTGAATTGATTATGAACTTGCTAATTGACAATTAAGGATTTTCAATGAATGACAACACATTGGATGATGCATCACTGAACCACAGATTCCCTGTTTCATCAACATGCATACCGTATGGATATCCGATAAGATCTTCGGAGATATTGATATCCTGATACCCCTGTAAGTATTTACCCTTTGCGCTGAATTTTAATATACGGCCGATTTCAGGATCTGTAATAAAAATGTTTCCTTCCAAATCTGTAGTGAGATAGGGCTTATTATCAATGCCCTGACCGTACCATGCAGATACATCGAAGCTTTCAATAGGTGTGAATTCAAATCCCGTTTCATTAGTTTCAAAGATTTGAACACGGCGGTTCCACGTGTCTGCAATTATGATCTGCCCTAATGAATTTACGGTTATACCAACAGGTTCATCAAATTGACCGGGTTCAAACCCACCACCCCCAAATTGGGTTTTATAATTTAGATCGGTATCAAAAACAACCACGCGTTTATTCCCTGTGTCTGTTATGAACACATTGCCGTCTTCATCAACAGCAATACCGCGCGGTCCCCAGAAACTTTCCGGTGTGTCTCCCTGAGCGAATATTCCCCACATTTTAATGAATCTGCCAGAGGAATCGAATTTCTGGATTCGATGGTTGAAAGTATCTGCAACGAAAACAGATCCGTCATGGGCAACTGCCACATCCCATGGTTCATTGAAGGTTCCCCCTGGTGCGTCCTCTTCCAGTACATTGGCAAAATTTCCCCATACATTTAATAAGAGGCCGTCCGGCGAAAACTGCTGGATGCGATGGTTCAAGGAATCAGCTACATAAATAGTCCCATCAGGAGCGATATCAATTCCACGGGGAGTGTTAAGGTCGCCAGGCGCGCTGCCGCTCATGCTGATGAACCCATCTGGTTGTCGTGAGATAATCTCACTTTCATATGGATCAGTTTCTATCGTTTGCTCAATTGTTGCTTGAGTATTGTACCGCCACATCTGAGAAGCCATATCCTTGCGGATGTAAAACCGCATTTTTTCACTCGGCAGCCATGTTTCTAGGGTTAGGTGTTGGTTATCATTGATATGTGCATAGAGTGTATAGTCACGCTCAAACCAGATATTGAAAAGGGCTTGACGCATATTTTGATCCTTTAAAGCGGAAGAAATTCGCTCCCAGGTAAGGTTCCAGTAATCCTGCATAGGCCACCATAAACGCATGTACTCAAAAGCATAATAATTATCCTTTACGATCGGTTCCAATTTTGTGTATTTATCTTGACCTGCGATTATGAGGGGTGCGTCTTCCAGTGTGCGGGTTGGGTTTTCAAGATAAACGATCTTGTTCGGGTAATTCCGTAAATACCACCAGAATGGATACAATCCATGGTTATCATAAGCAACCTTGATATCAAGACCGGTTGTAGTCCTGCGTGAAATTTCTTCCACTTGATCCATTATTAATTTGGGGCCATCAGCTGCATGTGCGTACACAAGGAATTCCTTTGGGTAATCAAAATTAATAAATGATGCTCTATAAGATGATTGAGTTGTAACCAATGCCATAATCAGGAATAATCCGATAATAAGTGAGTATTTAGATTTTCTCACTTTCTCTTTTACAGTTGTTTTGGAAAGAAAAACTATGAGTCCAACCTCGAGGATTGCTAAGAAAAGAAAGTAATATGTATTTTGAAGCCCATTCTGTGTTTTCCCTTGGAATGGGGCTTTATTCCCAAATATCTGTACAAGGATAAGCAGTGTATTTATAAGGAAAGCAAATACTCCCGCACGAAGAAGTTTTTCTTTTTGCGAATAAACAAAAGTAGATCTTGAAATTACTTGTTGTATTGCCCAGGCGGCGGTAAGCAGCATTGGAAAAACAATGTGAAGCGTCAACCAGGGCATTTTTTCCCCCGCGATGGTAAAAGCAATCAGGCTGGTGATAATAAGGTAAATGAAAATTGCCGGGCTCGGAATGAGGGATTGGCCAGTAAAAACCGCTAAATTCTCAGACTCACTATCCTCGTTTACCTGCTCTGTGACCATTTTAGTTTTTTCAGTTTGCGTGAGGCTGCTAACATCTTGGCGGATTGACCAGAAAGTTCTTTGTTTAATACCGATATAAAATGCGAGGATTGTTCCAAAAGCTGATAAGAATTCATAAATTGGGATGAGGATGAAGGCATAGTAATAAGTGGGCTGACCGCCACGCTGAACGGATTGCTGATTCAGCCAATGGCCTAAAGAGCCCACCATGCCTGTGAGCAGCCCTACATTATTGGTAAAGAAAGTTGTGTAAAGAATTGTGTAGATGCAATAGAATGTGAGGGTAAGTTTCCACCAGTGCTCTTGATTCCAAAGAGAACCGATAATATATGAAAGTAGAAAGAAAAAACCGATAAATATATAATTTGTCGATAAAACATACGGGTCAGAGTAAGCTGATGGGTCCATACCGGCGAAGCGAACGAGAAAAGGGGCGAGCAGCGGAAGAACCAAAGTGCCAAGGAGGATCAATATACTGAACGAACTAAATCCTCCTAGAAGGTCCCATCTTAAATATTTTCTTAGAAAAATCAGGAGGAAAATCCCTAAAAGGAGAGGAGCCAATCCAGGACCAGCGAAGATGAGAAGGGGACCGATGAAGTTGAATATTTCATCAATTCTTAATGGCATTTGGTCATTTGCAAGTGCGGCCAAATCAATACTTTGGGATTTTGTATATGATGACCTGAAAAGAAGGATGGAAGCAGTAACCGCTATGCAAATGCCAGCGATCAATAAAATATTCATCAGGACAATGCGCATCTTGCTTCTTTTTTCTGCCCACCTAATCAATAAAACATCACGCATGAATATGATTAACAGAAAAATAAGAAGCTGGGCAGCGAGAATATATGCAGTTTCTTTTGTAGTGAAGTTCAATGCCATTATCGCAGTGAAGTAATAGAGATATTTGATGTCATTAGATTCAAAATAGCGCAACAATCCGTAAATGGTTGTAATGCCCAGGAAAACACAAATCGCATCGTTGCGTGCGTAACGCCCATAAAAGAGCATGAAGGGTGAAATTGTAAACAGGATTCCAGCAGCAATTGAACCGAATTTTCCTAAGTACCGCCGAAAATAGGTTGACACAAATACAATTGTTGCTATGCTGAAGAGTGCGTGAGGGAGGCGCGAGGTGAAATCATTATCCCCGAAGAGAAAATAAGACAATGCCATCAAATGAAATTGCAATGGACCATGCGTAACCGGATCGTGGCGATATCCACGTCCTGAGAAGAGGTCAAAGGCAGGAACAACATGATTGACTTCGTCATGACTCATGACCCGATCGCCAAGGCCAGTTATCCTTGATATGACCGCAAAGATAATAACCAATACGATAACGATATCCCAAATCTTGATCCGTTTAAATAAATTCTCAATTGGTTCTTCTAAAAGATTTTGCATTGGTTAAATTCTCCGACATCAAACTATAATTTAGGCTTTTGTTTGAGCATTGATCGGTAAAGAAATGATACAATAAACGATATTACTATATCTTAAATTAAGCATATTCGGGGAATAAAGGATGTTCGCAACTGAAATTCAGATTGCTGTAACGTTGATTGTTTATCTGTCATTCACCAGTGAATATGTCACCCTAATCCACCAATGAAAATGTCAC
>CAZBCD010000197.1:0-4353 GCA_964490205.1 uncultured Pelolinea sp.
GATACCTCTTTTATTCTTTATACTAGTAGGTTCAGGGTTCGATTCCCAGTTGTGTCACATTATCATTCTTTGCAATAACATCCTTCGCAAGGGTTTTGATAATATAAGAATTTATACGCTTACTTCCCTCGAGTGCGAGTGGTTACATCAAAGATAACAGCTATTGTTAGAACTGCTCCACGTACGATATATTGGGAGGAAATATCGACACCCATTAAGTTCATTCCACTCGTGAGGGATGTCATGACAATTGCGCCGATTATGGATCCTGCAACCTTTCCTACACCACCCGCAGCTGACACACCACCCACGTAGGCAGCAGCAATTGCATCGAGTTCAAACAATTGTCCTGCGGTTGTTGTCGCGGATTGCAGCCGGGATGCATATAGCATCCCCGATAAGGCTGATAGCATGCCCATTGACCCAAAAACAAGAAAGATGATCTTTTCCACGTTTATACCACTCAAATCAGCTGCTTCTGGATTACCTCCGACGGCATAGATATATCTGCCAAGTACGGTCTCACTCGTGATGAAATTGTAGATTAGGACAACAACTAGGATAACAACAACCGTCCAGGATATGCCATTATAACCAGCAAGTATCCAGGTGACTCCAAAGATCAATCCTGCAATGAACAGCTCTTTAAGGATAAAAATATTCATCGGGAGGACATCAAAATCATAGTCTTTCTTTTTCTGGCGGTTGCGAGTATCGTTGAAAATAAAGAGAACAAGGGCAACGATGCCTAATAACAAAGACAAATTATGCATTTCTGGGATGATGGTTAGACCTGGAATGTCAGGAATATATCCATTGCCAATCGCATTAAATGCGTCATTCGGAATGACAATTGTTCCGGTTCTAACCGTTACCAATAATAAGGCACCGCGATAAATCAACCAACCAGCCAATGAAGCAACAAATGATGGGATTCCGAGTTTCGCAACGAGAAAGGCGGTAAGCAAACCCGCAATGATCCCAAAGACTAGCACCATTGGAATTACTACAACCAGTGGCAGGTTCCAAGTTGTAAGCCCAATCGCGGCTATCGCTCCAAGGAAACCTGCCAGGAAACCAACTGAGAGATCAATCTGCCTGATGATGATAACTAGCGTCATACCGACTGCAAGAACAGCAATATATCCGGTTTGATTGAATAAATTGCTAATATTTCTTGAAGAGATGAATAACCCTTCCGTCGCAATGGTAAAAATCCCCATAATAACGATCAAGGCAATAAACATCCCATATTCACGGATATTTTCCCGCAGGACTTTGCGCATATTTTCAAAAAATGACATTTTCGACCTCCTCATCCCGTCGCTAAGTGCATAATGTTTTCTTGAGTAGCATTGGCCGTTGTCAGTTCTCCGGCAATTTTTCCTGATGAAATAATATAAATCCTATCGCTCATACCTAAAATTTCAGGCAATTCGGACGAAATCATCAAGATACTCATTCCCTCTTCAACCAGCCGGTTCATAATCTTGTACATTTCATATTTTGCACCGACATCAATCCCACGCGTTGGTTCGTCCAGGATCATAATATTTGGATTCACAAACAACCATTTTGCGACAGATACTTTTTGTTGATTTCCGCCGCTCAGATATAACACTTTCTGTTCGATGCTTGGTGTTTTTATATCCAATGATTGTTTATATTCTTGAGCGACAATGATTTCTTTATTCTTGTCAACCACGCCATTTTGAGAGATCTCATGCAAGTTAGCCAGGGTCACGTTCTCTTTGACGTCTTGAATGAGAATCAATCCATTTCCTTTTCGATCTTCTGTAACATAAGCGAGGCCATTTTTCAGTGCTTTTTCCGGATGGTTGAATTTCACTTTTTCACCATTAATGAACATGGTTCCATCAATACGATACCCAAGTGGATTTCCAAATAAGCTTAATGCGAGTTCAGTACGACCGGATCCCATTAAACCAGCAAAGGCAATAATCTCACTACCCCGTATATTAAAATTGATATTACTGAGAATATGGCGCCCGAGCTGGGGATCATAAGCAGACCAATCCTGAACTTCGAGCACTTTTTCCCCAATTTTTTTCTTCTTTCTTTTTGGATAAATATTGCTTATTTCTCGGCCGACCATCTGCTTGATCAGAAACTGCTCCGATACCTCCCCCTTTTTATTATCAAGCGTACAAATTGTCTGCCCATCCCGCAGGACAGTTATTGTGTCTGCAATAGATAAGACTTCAGATAATTTATGGGAAATGAGCACACAAGTTACGCCTTGACTCTTTAGATCACGCAACAGATCCAATAAGTTCTCACTATCATCTTCATTCAGGGAGGATGTCGGTTCGTCAAGCAGCAGCAATTTGACATCCATGCTGAGGGCTTTGGCAATTTCAACCAACTGCTGTTTGCCCAATCCGAGATCTTTTACTTTGGCACTCGGATTTGCATCCAGTTGAACCTCTTTGAGCATCTTGGTTGCCTTCTTGATGGTTTCATTCCAGTCAATCCTGATATCCTTAAGGATCTCATGCCCCAGGAAAATATTTTCATAAATAGTCAGTTCAGGAACAAGCGCCAATTCCTGATAAATGATTGCTATACCAGCTTTTTTACTATTATCGATATTTGTAAATTCTTGTTGTTTGTCATTTAAAACGATCTGGCCATCGAACTCATTATGCGGATACACTCCACTGAGCACTTTCATAAGTGTAGATTTTCCCGCGCCATTTTCCCCCACGAGGCAGTGGATTTCTCCTTCTTTCACACTGAAATTTACGTTATCTAGCGCTTTAACCCCCGGAAATTCCTTGGTGATATTCTGCATTTCCAAGATTGTTTTTGGCATGAATTACTCCAATGGAAATATTAATGATTACAAAAAAAATTATACATGAACAGTAGTGGAAGTGTCCACTACTGTTCAATTTTCACTAAATTGGAATTAATCTAAGCCAGTGAAATCGCCCGCCTCGTAATAACCACCTTCGATTAAGGTCTCTTTTACATTGGCGGCATCAACAGTAACGACTGCTGACTGGATAGCCGGTATGTCTGCAGCACCATTATCGTAAGAACCTTTCGCTTCTGGAGTTCCACCTTCAAGTAATGTCACAGCAGCACTGATGGCATCCGCAACCAATGTCCGAACATCCTTCCAGACTGTCATGGACTGCTTTCCATCAATGATGTATTGCACTGATGCCATTTCAGCATCTTGCCCAGATACATAGTATTTAGTTACTTCTGGATCTACACCAAAGGCGTCTGCGATAGCGCGCGCTGTACCATCATTTGGTGCGAGCAAGAAGACATCACCCTTATCCGTAGATGTTGCCGCGGTCAGGTTGGATTCCGCTAGTATCTTGGCAGTATCAAAATCCCATTCGGTTGTAACCTGACCGATGATCTTTGCCTCTTCATCCCGTGTCAGTTCTGCCTTGTCCTGAAGCGCGACTGCTTCGGATGAGTTGACGATGTAGAAAGTGCCATCCGCAATCTTGGGCTGTAAAACACCCCAGGCACCGCGGAAGAAGATGAAGGCATTATTATCAGATGCCGCACCTGCGTACAGATAGAGCGGATTTCCAGTGCCAGTTGCGTTGTCAACCAGGTATTGTGCCTGCTGTGCACCCACTGCAATGCTATCAAAGGTTACGTAATAGTCAACTGCGTCTGTTTCACGAATGAGGCGGTCATAAGAAATAACTTTTACGCCGGCATCGGCAGCCTGAGTTGCAGCAGCAGCAGCAGCAGTGCCATCATGCGGTGTGATGATGATCACTTTTACACCTTTTGAAATGAGGGATTGAACATTGGTCAATTCAATAGCTGAATCGCCCTGACTGAAAAGAATCTCCACTTCATAACCTTCAGCTACGAGTGCTTCCATGAAGCGAGTTTCATCCTGAATCCAGCGTGGTTCTTCTTTGGTGGGAAGAACGATACCAACCGCGATCGCTTTTTCTTCCATCACCTCTTCTTCCACGACTTCTTCTTCCATCACTTCTTCAACGGGTGCAGCGGGTGCGCAAGCGGCAAGGATGAATAATCCTAAAACCAACAAACTTGCGACTTTTAACAACAATTTCTTTTTCATTTTTTCTCCTATTAGTTTATTGTTCTTTTTAATAGACAGTAGATTTCTATATACTTCCCCCTTTCATAAATGATAGGTTATCTGTTAGTTCAAGCGTATGGAGTTTGTTTACTAAATAACATTAATTGTTTATAAGAATAACAGGAATCTATAAAGAAGGAATCCAAATATCCCCTTAAACTAAATAGAGGGTTTACCCTGCTCATTTATTAAGGGTATTAAAGAGAAAGATTTTATTTTTTGTCCACTCTGGGGTGCGGGATCTC
>CAZBCD010000198.1:0-4331 GCA_964490205.1 uncultured Pelolinea sp.
GGGCATTTTTTTATTTCTGTATCTTTGATTGATTCTGTGACGTAGAATCCGGGTAATATTATTTCTCCTGTTTTTTTCGAATGTATCACAGTGAAACACTTACATTCACAAGACCATTATCTTTTGCTATGGATGACAAGCTGTTCATGCTTTTATCAGTTGGAGATTGCCAATTTTTCGCATCCCCGGTAGTCCCGTGTGAGCGAAATTTTACTAATTGTAACCGTATCATCGGATTTATACCAGCAAGAAATTTTGCAGTAGCCGCAATATTATCCGCGTTATCGGTATACCCCATAACTATCACTTGTTGGACAGCAAAAAGTTTCCCGACTTCTTCAAAAAAGCGGATTGATTCCTTTACCGGTGTAACGGAGTGACCTGTTAGAGTTATATTCAGGTCGTTATTAAATGCTTTCAGGTCCACCTGCACCATATCTAATACTGGTAATAACGGTTTGATCTGTTCAGTTGCTATAAATCCATTCGTCTCCATATAAGTAGTAAGTGAAGAAGATTCTTTTAATATCTCGAAGAATTCAATGAGAAATGGAATTTGAAGAGCAGCCTCACCGCCAGACACACTTACACCCGAGATAAATGGTTGCAAGGGATTTATTACCTGCCATACCTCCTCAGCTGTCATCTGTTTGATTTTTGGAGAACTGAAATAAGGGCAAACATCTATACAGGTATCACAATCAACACATTTCTCCTCGATCCATTGAACTTTATTATCAACCTGAACCAGAGCGTCTTCCGGGCAGTGCTCAACACATATGCCGCAGTGGATGCACTCATTGATAGTGTATGGATTATGGCAGTACAGACAGTGAAAATTGCACCCTTGCAAAAAGACAACAGCTCTGTTTCCCGGACCATCCACAAAGCTGGATTCCAGAATTTTATTAATTTTTCCGAAGGTCATTTTTCATTCCAAAAGGTTATTCACACGCTATTTATCTTTAAAAACTTGGCGAGGTTGATAATTTCTTCCAGTGGGGGGAGAGTTGTGGCAGCTCCAAGATGGTTAACTTTCAGTGATCCAGCTGCTGTACCTAAGCAAACACTCTCTCGTACATCTTTTCCATGGATCAATCCATACAACAGTCCGGCACGAAAAGCATCCCCGGCACCGGTCGCGTCTTTTACGGTAACTTTTGGTGGTTCAACAGTAAACGCGCTGCCATCACGATCGATCACATGGATCGGATTCCCGCCATCAGTCGTGATAACAATTCCTTTGCTGATCACCTGCAGTTCGTGCGCGTGTTGGCGCACATCAACACCCGGGAAAAGATTACGGATATAACTGCCGGAATTCGTCGCGATGCTGGTGAATGGCAGCACGACGTGATCCTTCCAGACAACGTCCCCGATTGCGGTTTGTACTCCGGCTATATGTGCGATTTTCGCCGCTTTAAATCTCTCTTCTCCTCCATACAGATCCAAAGCCAGATACCCAGCTCCTCGCAGTTGGTCAAACTCAAATGCGATTTTCGGTGTCTGTGGATAATAGAAGATCAGGAAAGAGCGCTCACCATCCGGGGTTACAATTGCGCGTGTGTATGGGGTTGGCAGATCGCCTTGGATTTCGACCAATCTCAAGTCAAGCGATGGATGCGCTTGCAGCCGATCTATAAGGATTTGCCCATATTGGTCGCTGCCGATCACATTTCCCGATAATCCGACCGGGATGCCCATATGCGCCAACCAGATGCCAGTGTTGGCAGCAGCCCCGCCAACATGGTAACTTTCCGATTTTGGAAACACCGCAGTTTCAGGAGAAGGGAGTCGATCCGCCTCAATGATATTGTCTATACCAATTTCACCATAGCAGAATACAGATAATTTACTCATGTCACCTCTTTTCTCGCTATTCGGGACCATATCAGATCACGACACGCAGCTGCATCAACACCACAGGCGATATGAATATCTCCTGCTTTTCCATCTGATTCAACAAAAGATACTTTACCCTTGTTCTCACCTTCTTGCAAATTCAAACTGATAGCATCTGCAAACTTGAAATTGAAAATTTCCGGTTGCAGTAAATATGCTGCAGCAACTGCATCGTGCAAGGCGCATCCGTCTTTCTCCCAGCCCATTGCTTCTACTCGATCGATCCAACGCTCTGCCAATTGTTTCATCAGCAGTACTGCAGGGTTGCTTGTTTGTAATGACTGGAACATCTCCCTGCTGAAAAGTGCCTGTCTTGTAACTTCCAACCCAAATACTGTCAACGGCCATCCAGCATTAAACACGATCTGTGCTGCTTCCGGGTCACATTGCAGGTTGAATTCAGGTTGTGATTGTGCATCATTAAATGAGCCGCCCATTACGACTACTTCCTTGACCATTTTAGCTATTTCCGGTTCTTTCTTCACCGCAATTGCCAGATTCGTCATGGGCCCGATGGATAGGACCTTCAATCTGCCCTGGTATGTTTTTGTCAGACGGACGATCATGTCTGCAGCATGTTCGTTTGCTTTCGTCACTCCCCACGGGTGGGTCGCATCATATCCTTGCTGCCATTCATTAAACCAGGCCATGTTGCTGGAAAGCGGCGCTTCTGCACCAGCACTTAAGAAAATCTCTTCTCGCCCAAGCAAATATGTCATCCTTTGCAGGTTTTTCCATGCATCATCCTGTGGTACATTGCCAAAAACGCTGCCAATACCAGCGATGGTTAGATCGCTTTCCTGGAGCAGCATGATCAAAGCGGCACCATCATCTATCTCTGCTCGTGGTGTACCAAGACTTACATCAGTATCAATATATAGAATTCTATTTTTCATGGTGCAAGAAAAATAGGGATGTAATAGATAACATCCCTACTTCAATTTTCTCTTTCTAATATTTATTTATATGACTATTTATTACTTGTTACTTCTCCATTTAATTTTAATTTTTCTCTAAATCTCCGCCGTGCCAGCAACACTTTGAGCTTATCCCGATAAGCAATAAGCACCAATATTAACAAGGTTGCAAAATGTGGTATCACTTCTACCACTTGCGGGGAAAGGTCGGTCACATTTTGCACGCGGACGGAGAATGCTTCTGTGTAGCCGAAGAACAAACTGGCGAAGAACGTGGTAATCGGATGGTTCCCGCCAAACAAGGCTGCTGAAATCCCGGTCCAACCGCGACTATTGCTCATATTTCTGGTAAATAACTTCAGGTGCCCAATTGAAAGGAAAGCACCACCCAAGGCTGCTAAGGTACCCGAAATGAACAAGGCTAAGGTTTGAATACGCTTGGCGTTGATTCCAACTGTCTCAGCAGATTCGATGTTTTCGCCTACTGCCCTTATATGCCTGCCGAATTTCGTTTTGTATAGAACAACATACAACACAATCACAAATACCCATGAGGAATAAACAATGATGTTGTATCCGCTGAGAATTCTTCCTATAGCCGGAATATCCCTTATAAAGGGAATGCTAATATCCGGGATTCTGACAATGCTTGGATCAGACCAGGAACCCAAGTCCCCGAACATAATACGCATCATAAAAACTGTGAGTTCGAGAACAAGCAAGTTAAAGGCAATCGCCAAGATTGCGAGATTGATCTTGTAACGATGGTAGAGGAATGAAAACAAAAGACCCATTAGACCACCCACTACCATGGCAACCAGTAAACCGAGATATGAATTCTTCAAGTAAAATGCAGCAACGATTGCAACAAAAGCTCCCATCAACATCTTTGATTCAAGCGCCATATTTAGAACGCCGGCCTTATTGCAAAGTGCTCCCCCCAATGCTGCCAGGAGAATCGGTGTACCAAGACGGATACCGCTGTTAAATAACTCTATTGTGAAGACACTGAAAAATCCTTCCATGTTATTTCACCTCTTCCTTCTTTGCTTTTTGTGATGCTCTCTCTTCGAACCAGTCACGAACACGCTGGATATTATTCTCGTAAAATTTACGGGCTGCAACAAAAAAGATGATGAAACTGGTGATGGTGCCCCCCAATTCTCTTGGGATGCCAAATTTCAACTGAAGCCCTAACTGGGAGCCTAATTTTATGCCTGCGAACAGTATTGCTACGATAAATGTCCCAAAGGGATTTGTCTGACCAAGAATGGATGCTGTTAGGCCATCAAAACCGAGTCCAGCACCAAAACCAGACATGATACGTCTGTTAACGCCCAGAACTTCAATTGCACCTGCCAAACCTGATAATGCGCCGCTGATGATCATCGCCCGAACTGCTGCGCTATCACTGGGAATGCCTCCGAATAAGGCGAAACGTGGTGCCTGACCAGCCATACGCTGTTCATAACCCTTCTTCGTTTTCCATAGGTAGAGGTAAACAATGATAAC
>CAZBCD010000199.1:0-4329 GCA_964490205.1 uncultured Pelolinea sp.
GGTGACATTATTACTGGTGAATTTATGGTGACATTATTACTGGTGATTCACACCTCTACAATAAACCCTTGACATCTCAATAAAACCATATATAATAGTTGCTTATGTTAACCAATAATAATGTTAACTATTAATCAAGGTATAAAAAAATGGATGAAAACCGAAGAAGTGATTCACAGTTATTAAAAGAAACGATGGAATTATTCTGGCAGGTAATACTGCCGCTGTGGCATATCACACGGGCCCAGATACACAATCTGGCAACCAGTGAATATGGAATTACATCTTCGCAATTTCATACGATTCGCCGTATTTCACAGGGGGATGCATCTGTAAGTGCGTTAGCGGACTGTTTTCATGTGAGCCGTCCAAATGTCAGCCGGACGGTTGATGAATTGGTTCAAAATGGGATGGTGAACCGCATGCGTGATCCAAACGACCGTCGGAATGTCCAATTGTCTTTGACAAATGAAGGAGAAAAAAAAATCAAGGACCTGCATAAAAAGTATGGCGAGCTTCTTGCCGATCAATTTTCAGTTCTTAATGATGAGGAATTGTATATATTGTCCTCTGCTTTAGAAAGCATGAAAAAAGTAATCGATCATAGAACTCAAGAATAGGTAACTAATGAAAAAAATATTTAAATTCCTTTCATATATAAAACCATACTGGAAGCAAGCTATTTTAGCACTGATCTTATTGGTGTGTGTGGTATTTATGGATCTAACAATCCCCCGTTTGGTGCAGCGCATTATTGATGACGGTATTAATCAAAATGATATGGCAGTTGTAACCCGCACCACTTTAATTATGCTCGGAATATCAGTATTGAGTACATTGTTTTCCATCGGAAATAATATGCTATCCGTACAGGTCGCAGAAGCATTTGCCCGTGATCTACGGGAAGCCATATTTGTGAAGATTCAGGAATTATCCTATGCAAATCTTGATCAATTAAGGACTGGTGATCTCATTGTACGGTTGACGAGCGATATCAGTGTATTACAGCAAACATACCGTATGAGTATGCGCATTGGAACACGAGGTCCGCTGCTGATTATTGGGAGTACTATCCTCATGGCAACAACGAATGCCAGTTTAACTTTAAAAATCGTCCCGCTACTGCTGCTTACATTATTATTGATCCTGTTGTTTATTTCAAAATTAGGTCCAATCTTCAGGCAGCTGCAGAAAAAATTGGGTAACCTTAATAATGTTCTTCAAGAGAACATTGCCGGAGTGCGTGTGGTTAAAGCATTTGTTCGCAGGGGTTATGAGGAGAAACGATTTGAAGAAGTAAATGAAGAATATACAAGTATTCACATCAAAGTTATGCAGTACATTTCACTGATTTTTCCAATGCTGATCTTCTTGATCAACATTGGAGTGATTATCATAGTCTGGGTGGGAGGTAATCAGGTAATCAATGGTGATCTGACAGTTGGCGGGATCGTTGCGTTTTCAAATTATTTAATGACAACGATGACTCCGCTTTTAATCATGGCAATGCTTGCAAATGTGGTGGCAAGCGGGATGGCTTCGGCAGAACGACTTGATGAAGTACTCACCACTGTCCCGGATGTGAAAGACGCGCCCAACGCGAAGAAACTGCCCGATTCGATTGAAGGGCGGATTAAATTTGAGAACGTCAGTTTCTTTTATAACGGAAATTGTGAAGAGAAAGTTTTGGATGAAATCAACTTGATAGTCGAACCGGGTGAAAATGTGGCTTTCTTGGGTGCGACAGGCTCTGGAAAATCGACATTGATCAACCTGATCCCCCGTTTCTATGATGCATCGGAGGGGCGGGTGATGGTTGATGGGCAGGATATCAGGGATATTCAGCAGGACTCATTGCTGGCGCACATTGGAATAACTCCGCAGGAAACGATCTTGTTCTCAGGTACAGTCCGAGAGAATATTTACTACGGAAAACCAAACGCGAGTGAGGATGAAATGATCGCAGCCGCGAAAGCTGCCCAGGCCCACAATTTCATCTTAGGGCTTCCAAAGGGATATGATACACAAATTGCGGCGCGAGGGGTGAACCTGTCCGGTGGACAGAAACAGCGTATCGCGATCGCGAGAGCGATCTTGTTGAAACCTGAAATTCTAATTCTGGATGATTCCACCAGTTCCGTGGATGTGGAGACTGAAACAAAGATCCAGGACGCATTGGAAGAGTTGATTAAAAGCAGTACTACCTTCGTGATCGCACAGCGCATCAGCACTGTGCTGAGGGCTGACAAGATCATTGTTATCGATCGAGGAAAGATCGTTGCTGAAGGAACCCACCAGGAATTAATGGAATCAAGCCCAATTTATCGGGAGATCTATGATTCCCAACTGGGTGATGGCAACCAGTCATCAACTAATGGAAAAAATAAGTAGTTTAGTACCGGAGAATAACCGATGGTAGAACAGGCAAATCAGAGCAAACAACCCAGAAGAGGGCCACATGGAATGGGGCGCGGTCCACGTTCGGTAGAGAAAGCAAAAGATACGAAAACAACTTTAAAACGCATCGTTTTCTACTTCACAAAGTTTAAAAAGGAATTAATCTTTGTATTCATTCTCGTTATCTTGTACACATTAGCGGGATTAGCGGGTCCTTACTTATTGGGCATCGCAATTGATGAATACATCACAGAAAAAGATCTTCCTGGATTGACGCGGATATCTCTGATCATGTTGGCTGCATCAGTGCTTTCCGTGGGGCTGCGAGCGATAGCCAATTGGGTCATGGCAAATGCTTCCCAGAAAGCATTAAAGAAAATGCGAACGGATCTTTTCCAGCAGTTGCAGCTGCTTTCATTGAGTTTCTTTGACCGTAGCCTGGCTGGTGACTTAATGAGCCGCCTGACTAATGATATTAATGCAGTCAATCATGCAATATCAATGAGTGTAACATCGTTGATGGCAAATGTGCTTACGTTGGTCGGTATATTGATCGCAATGTTTGCCTTGAATTTATGGCTGGCTTTGGCATCCGTTCTAGTGGTCCCGATTATGGCATTGTTCACGATGTTCATAGCTAAATACACACGGCGCGGTTTTCGCGATCTGCAAAAACAGCTTGGCCATCTAAATGGCACGATAGAAGAAACAGTCAGCGGACAGCGCGTGGTCAAGGCATTCCGTCGAAGTGAAACCGCCATCGCAACATTTAAGCAACATAATCAGGCCGTATATGAAACCGGGAAGATCGCAAACACATATGCCTTCTTGTTGATGCCGCTCACCGGTCAGCTTGGAAATCTCTTCGTGATCGTTCTGGCTGGATTAGGCGGATGGTTGGCTATACAGGGTTTGGTAACAGTTGGGCTGATAGCGACCTTCATTACCTACAGCCGACAATTTCTACAACCAGTACGCCAGCTCTCCAATATGTATAATTCGATCCAATCAGCACTTGCGGGGGCGGAGCGGGTATTTGAGATTATTGATACTCAGCCGGAATTGAAGGATTTACCGACTGCAGCCGCATTCCCGGATGTGGAAGGCCATGTTGAATTTGAAAATGTGCATTTCAACTACGTAAAAGATGTGCCAGTTATCAAGGATATGAAATTAGAAGCTCTGACCGGTCATACCATTGCGCTGGTCGGCCCGACTGGTGCTGGTAAGACAACCATCATCAACTTACTGACCCGTTTTTATGATATTGACAGCGGAAGTATTCGTATTGATGGGAAAGATATCCGGGAAATTAAGAAAGATGACCTGCGTAAGAATTTAGGGATTGTCCTTCAGGATACTTTCTTATTTTCAGATACGGTGATGGAAAATATCCGTTATGGCCGATTGGAAGCGACGGATGTAGAGTGTATTGAAGCGGCAAAAATGGCGGACGCAGATCTTTTCATTCGCCAACTTCCAAACGGATACCAGACAAAATTATCTGAGCGCGCCAGCAATCTCAGCTTGGGGCAGCGCCAGCTTCTAGCGATCAGCCGTGCGATCCTGGCAAATCCGGGCATTCTTATATTGGATGAAGCAACCAGCAGTGTTGACACACGCACCGAAGCACGCATTCAGAGCGCGCTGTTGCGATTGATGGAAGGGCGCACCAGTTTTGTGATAGCACATCGCTTAAGCACAATCCGAGAAGCGGACTATGTGCTGGTTATCAATGAGGGTGAAATAGTTGAGCAGGGCAACCACAAAGAGCTTCTTGCGATGAAGGGTTTTTACAATAACCTGTATATGAGTCAATTCAAGGGGCAGCAGATCTAAAAGCTGATAAATTAATAAACCTTGTTCCATGGTAGTTGTGTCTTGAATTCAACTAGCAAGTGCAACTTTGAAAGCGTAAGAGAGGTAAGCTGC
>CAZBCD010000200.1:0-4298 GCA_964490205.1 uncultured Pelolinea sp.
GCGACGAAAGATTAGCCTCAACTTTGATAAACATAAGTCAATAAATCGTAGTTCAGGCACGAAAGAAGTAATAAGTTGATCCTATAATTCGATCACTTTTTTACCGTTTTTTGACCGAGTAGGGGATAGTTTTATTTGTTTTCCTGAATGAAGAAAACCGTTTTGCCTGTTTCCTTTTCACAAGGATCATGACGGATCTGTGGATTACCCTTGATACCCATTCTGGCATTTAGACTACATATCGGACATGTCCACTTTTTCAAAGAGGATTTGCCTTTTCTGCGTTTATCCTGCGAATCCATCCAGGCAATGAACCAGTTCTTTCCAAATTCCTTCATCTGCTTTTCGAGATCTGGAGATTCAATTCCAAGTTCATTCATAAGTATCGCAAAAGCACCATCTGCCAGTCTGGTATGGTAGCCTGCACCTGGTTTTGGATGCAAACCTAAAGATTCACACTTAGCGATAAATTCTGAATTGTGTGTATTTCGCCCACTCTTATATGGTTTATTTCCAAAGTTTTGCTGCCAGAGGTGCACCTGTTCATGAAGAAGTGTCTCTAGTTGTGCCCAGCGACCGAAGATCCATAACTTTTGTGTTTTCCCATCAATTTCTTCATCTTTATATTGTTGAGTGTTCATCGAGATCTCATAAAGCAACCCTTGAGGATTTCTTGCTAATGTATATGTTGCCAGTGTGTTGTAATTTCGTAGATTTCTAAATGAAATAACCGGATCGGGAAGCCGATTTCTATCTGTGTGATGAAGAGGATCCAGAAGTCTATCTTTCAGGAGGTTTGCCATTCGATATAGATATACTGCTTCATCTGCATATTCCCAATCTCTTGCGGTTTCTGCATTCTTACGAACTTCTGGTTGTGGATTGTTTCTCTCGATTAACATTCCATTTTTTGGGATTGGCGGTAATTCCTTCATAGAGCGCCACTATTCTTTCAGAAAAAACAAAGAATTTCAAGAAGGAATTCTGGTTGAAATACTAAATCTGATTTGATAGAGTGAAGAATCAACCTAAGTTAATGCTATCGGAAAAAGGATTAGAGAATCTCAATCAACTAATTCTTCCAATATTGGGAGATATATATGGGTTAGGAAAGACATGCCTTCAGCGATTTGCCAAACAAGGCATGTATGAAGTGTTGAGATATGAAACTACACTTGATCTATTGGATGTAAAAGTGAAGTAATATATATTTACAAAGAAAGAAGAAGTCAAATTCCTTCAAAACAACATCATTGCATTTCAAGACCAGGCATGGGGAAGTGGAAAGATCCTGTTAGATTATCAATGTTCACCTGGAATTCCGGTGGATTTTTACCAGTTTGCTCATAAGACATACATCCTAATCTCTCTTAGAAGTGTGGTGAAGAAAGGGGATATTACAAAGTTTAATATTCGCTGGAAAATAAAAAATGGATTTAATAAACCGAGCGGATTTTGGTCAACCGACATCAACCATAGCACAAAGCTTATGAGAGTTAGCGTAATTTTTCCAAAGGAGAGACCACCCTTAAAGTGCACTACGGTTGAATCCAACCGCCAGAAAATAAAGGAATTACCGAATAATGCCGTAGTTAGATTGCCTGATAAACGATGGCAGGTTAACTGGGAGAAGAAAAATCCCAGATTGCATGAGCATTACATCTTAAAGTGGGAGTGGTGAAGATTAGGTACCAGAGCCACCCATGAGGACCTCCTAATAATGGTTTTATTAATTATATGTGATATCTCATATAATGTCAACACTTTTTAGGCCCTGGTTTCCTTTTTGAAGACAAGTATTCTTCTAAGGCTTTTTGAGTCGTGAACCAATTTCGCCCAAGTTTAATCCCCCAAAGTTTTTTATTTCGAACTAGATGATTTAAATGCCCGGCAGATAGCCCAGAAATTTCTGAAGCATCTGCAAGCGTGATTAAATCTTCAATTTTATACTCAGATTTTGTCATCTATGTAAATTATTTTATATATAATTATATAAAAAAAGGATGGATTAGTTGAAAATTTGAGAATTAATTGGGAAAACGTAAGGTGTGAACCGGAATTGTTCTCCTCCGCAAGCTATTATCAATAAAATTATGTAACTTCTTAATAATCTTCGTAGGAATTGTCAGTTTATGGAAAAGAAAAAGTCGTAATATTATCAACCTGGAACACTAATAAACTGCAGAAAGCGCCTTTGGCGAGTGGATTCTCAAAATGAGAATATTCTATTAGCAACTGCATTGGATGAAAGCACAAAGCAGATTAAAATATATTTACCAATTGAAAAGGTAACTTCCGGGAATCTTCCATATCCTTCACCTTCTGACATTGGCGCTTCACAAGCGCAAGAATTAATGTTGGATGCTTTT
Organism: uncultured Pelolinea sp.; assembly: GCA_964490205.1. Taxonomy (GTDB): domain Bacteria; phylum Chloroflexota; class Anaerolineae; order Anaerolineales; family Anaerolineaceae; genus Pelolinea. The sequence goes on from CAZBCD010000200.1 coordinate 2,370, forward strand.
CGATTAAGTATGGTCAATAGCGCCACGCCATTACGATCTCTTCAATCTTCCAGAGCTATCCCTGTTCCTTATCAACTAGTGCCTGTCATTATGGCTCTTGAACAAGAACGTGTACGGTTATTAATTGCTGATGACATCGGTTTAGGTAAAACCATTGAAGCGGGTTTGGTCATACAGGAACTAAGAGCCCGCGGAAGAGCCAATAAACTTTTAGTCATTTGCCCGGCAAGTTTACGCGAACAATGGCGTGAGGCTTTAGATTACTTCTTTCATATTAAAGCGTATGTATATTCAAGAGAGAATAGGCGACGGCTTGAGAGAAATTTACCAGCGGGTACAAATTTGCTAGAGTTTTATGATGCTTTCATTGTATCGGTTGATTATGCAAAAGCAGTAGAAGTCAAAAACTTCCTCTTAGATACTAACTGGGATATTGTTGTCATTGATGAAGCCCATCAGGTTGGTAAACCACACCAAACAGCACCCGATCAATCTATAAAAAAAGAGCGGTGGAAATTGGCTATTGATATTTCCAGATCACCAAGAATCAAGCACCTGATTTTGCTAACCGCAACACCGCATAACGGTTATACGGATTCATTTGCAGGCTTATTAGATCTCTTGGATGTTGGAATGGTCTCAGGTCCACCACATGATCCACTGATTAATTCTGAGATTGGCAGAAAACACATCGTTCAACGGCGCCGCTGCGACGTTGATGAGTGGTTGCTCAAAGAGAATTCAATTTCAGCATTCCCAACCCGGGATCAAATTGAGAGGATCATTCGCCCTTCCTTTGAGGAACTGGGAACGATAAAAGAAGTGCAATCCTATGGTGATGTAATACTCAATAATGCGAAGGATGCTAAAAAGAGAATTCGAGTATTGGCTGGATGGGCAGTACTACATCTTCATAAACGTGCGCTTTCAAGCCCAGAAGCTTTACGTTGTTCTTTGAGAAATAGAAAAAACGCCTTATTGCAACGGCTGGAAAAAATTGGGTCTGAAGACCCGGGATTATCGGAACAGGATGCACGAGCAAATGTCTTAGATGAACAGGTAAGTGAGTTGTTCGATGAAGACGAAATCATTATTCGATCAGAAAAAGTTGCCCCTGGTTCTGCTGAGATGATTGAAGCTGAAATACAAATTCTAGATGGACTGATTGAACAGGCAAAAACTATTACGCCGTCTAAGGATAGCAAACTTCAAGATGTAATTAAAAATGTTCTCCGGGAAATGTTACGAATAAAGAATAAAGTAATCATTTTTACTAAATATCGTGACACAATGAATTATGTAGCAGAACAGCTTGGAAAATCCGAGCGATATAAACATGTCAATATTCTCACCTTGGATGGAAGTCTAAATGAAACACAACGATATGAGCGCTTTGCAGAGTTTGCAAAAGCCACGAAAGCTGTGCTTGTCGCTACAGATGCCATCAGCGAGGGGATAAACCTCCAGCACTATTCCAGCCAGGTAATCCATTATGAATTACCCTGGAACCCGAACCGATTAGAACAACGGAATGGACGCGTTGACAGATTTGGCCAAAAAGAACCTGAAGTTGTCATCCGAACGCTTGTGTTGGATGAAACACTGGATGCAACGATCTTAAAAGTACTAGTAGAGAAATCAAATAGAATCCGCAAGGATTATGGATTCTCCCCACCTTATTTTGGAGATGAAACAAGTGTACTTGATTTGATTCGAGAGCATGGAATTTCCATGTCAATTGGACCTGCACAACTGAGTTTATTAGATGAAATAGAACCATTGGATCAGGATGAAGAGAATCCTTTCAGTGAAGAAGTCCTGAATCGAATAAAGAAGGATTCTTTTTATGGGCAATCTGATCTTTCTTTGGATTTTATTAATCAACAGATCATAAAAACATATGAAACCACTGGGACTCCTGAAATGATA
>CAZBCD010000201.1:0-4268 GCA_964490205.1 uncultured Pelolinea sp.
GCATTCTAATCCCGGCAAATGATAATGCAATAGAAAATAAACGGCTACTTGCGATGACCCATTTAAATGATGGGTTTGAACTAGCTGAAATTGATTTGAATTTGCGCGGCCCCGGAGAATTTCTTGGTACACGACAATCTGGATATGCAGGTTTTAGATTTGCCAATATATTTGACATTAAGCTTATAGAAACAAGCAGAAAACAAGTACAGTATATAATTAACCATGATCCTAGACTTGAACATCCTGAGCATCTACTATTAAGAGAAGAATTATGTAATCATTGGCCGGAAATATAAGAAAAAAGTTGACAAAAAATAATAAAGGAATTTTTTATTATGGTAAAAGCTATTTTCCCTGGATCATTTGATCCAATTCATTACGGTCATATAGATATCGCTATACGGGCTTCAAAATTATTCGATGAATTAATCATCGCTGTCTATGATCGGCCGCTAAAGAATCTTCTTTTTTCTCCGAGCACACGTTTAAAATTGGTTGCTCAATGCTTCTTGAATGAAAAAAACATTCATGTTATCGGTTATAACAATCTGACTGTTGAATTTTGCAAAACACAAGGAGCTAAGGTCATCGTTCGTGGGTTGCGGGTATTTTCTGATTTCGAGCATGAGTTTCGTATGGCACTTGCTAACAAACGATTAGATAAAGAAATAGAAAATGTAGCGTTGATTACAAGCGAAATGCATACTTTCCTTTCCTCTACAACAGTGAGAGAAATCGCAGCATTAGGCGGTAATATTTCCACTATGGTTCCTCCGCATGTTGAAAATAAATTAGTGGAAAGAATGAAATTAATCGATGATTCAAAAAGAATGGATCAACATACTTCACTTAGAGATTGAACAAAAACACAGGTAAAATATAAATAAGAGATCAAATATGGACATTTTACATTTGGTAGATCGGCTGGAAGAGCTTTTTAATGATAGTAGTTCACTCCCATTAACAAAAAAAGTTGTTATCGATGAGGAGAAACTGCTTGATCTAATAGATCAAATGCGGTTAGCCATACCAGATGAGATTAAGAAAGCTCAGTCGATTATTAATCAAAAAGAGCGAATTATTGCACAATCCCATGAAGAAGCAAATAGAACCGTCTCATTAGCAAGAGAGCAGAGCGAGAAATTAGTATCAAAGGATGCAATTGTCCAAGAAGCAAAAATCATTGCAGATGATATTATAAAGAGGGCTCGTGATGAGACTGAATTAATAAAAAAAGAAGCTGATCAATATGCTGTTGACTCGTTAGATCATTTAGAAATTGAATTATCAAAAATCCTTACTCAGGTTCGGAATGGAATGATGACATTAAAAGATAATCAAACAACGAAGGAGAATGAACCTGACCAAGGTATAGATGATTCTCCCATTATCCCTTTAATGCAATCTTAATAACATCATCCATGTGATCAACTGGGATCACCTCAAGTTCCTTTTTCACTTTCTCATTTATCTTTACCAAATCCTTAATATTTTTCTTTGGAATAATTATCTTCTTTAAACCTGATCGATGTGCTGCTAGAATCTTCTCGCGCAGTCCACCGACTGGAAGAATTTTTCCCCTCAAAGTAATTTCACCTGTAAGGCCAATATCGTGGAAAGTTTTTCTTTTAGTTAGCGCTGAGATCATTGCCAAACACAATGCAATTCCACCGCTAGGGCCATCTTTCTGAACAGCTCCTTCTGGAACATGGATATGAATATCTACTTTTTCAAAAGTTATAATTTTGATATTGAATATTTTCACTCTTGATTTAATGAAAGTTAATGCAGCCTGTGCAGATTCTTGCATAACGTCGCCAATCTGTCCCGTGATATTGAGGTTTCCTTTCCCTTCAACAACTGAAACTTCAACCGGCATAATTTCACCGCCATTTTCAGTCCATGCTACTGCAGCTGCAATTCCAATCTCATCAACATTTTCTGCCTCGAATGGAAAATATTTTGGCGGTCCCAGATAGCTTTCAACTGTATTAGGTGTAAGTTTCCTTGATATTTTCTTGATATTTTCAATTTTTTGTTTCGAAACTTTTCGGCACAATTTGCCAATCTGGCGTTCTAAATTTCTTACTCCAGATTCATATGTATAGTTCTGTATGATATCCTCAAGTGTTTTACAGTCAAACTCTATATCCCTTTCGGATAAACTATTCTCTAGTATTTGCTTTGGGATTAGGTGTTTCAGTGCAATTTCAACTTTTTCTTCCATTACATATCCGGGAAATTCAACGATTTCCATTCTATCTAAAAGTGACGGAGGGATATTATCTGTCGTATTTGCGGTTGTGATAAAAAATACATTAGACAAATCATAAGGAATTTCCAAGTAATGATCAGAAAAAGCATTGTTTTGTTCTGAATCCAAAATTTCCAGTAATGCGGCTGCAGGGTCACCGCGATAATCATTACCCATTTTATCAATTTCATCTAACATAAATACAGGATTGCTTGATTTAGCACGTTTCATTGTTTGGATAATTCGCCCTGGCATCGCGCCTATATAAGTTCTTCTATGACCTCGAATTTCAGCCTCATCTCTTATACCGCCTAAAGAAATTCGAACAAACATACGACAAAGTGCTTCAGCAATAGATAGCCCAAATGAAGTTTTTCCGGTTCCTGGAGGACCGATAAAACACATGATTGGTTGTTTGGTATGCTCTGATCGCAACTTTTCAACGGCGATAAATTCTAACAATCTTTCTTTAGGTTTTTCAAGACCACAATGGTTTTTATTTAATATCTTCGCGATATGTTGAATATCCAGATTATCAGTTGCTTTTTCTTTCCATGGTACTGTCAAAAGCCATTCTATATAATTCCTTACAATACTTGACTCAGGGGATAGAGAGGGGCCTAACATTAATCGCTTAATCTGATCTTCTAAAGTTGTCCTTACTTCTTCGGTCAGATTTTCATCCTTTATTCTTTCTTTATACCCATTAATTTCTTCTTCCCATATATCGCCCTCACCCAACTCAGTATTGATTGCCTTAACCTGTTCTCTAAGATAAAAATCTCTCTGACTTTTATCAACTTCTCTTTGAACATTTGTACGTATTTCTTCTTCAATTTGTAAAATGTCCAATTCGTTTTTCAAAAGTTTATAAACAAACGCCAATCTCTCAATTTCATCATGCATTTCAAGAATTTCAACTCTTTTTATGTAGGGTAGGGCTACAGCAGCACTGACCATATCTGCTAGCCACCCTGGGGATGTAATTGAATTTATTAGTATATTTGCTTCTTCGGGAATTGAACGATCGAGTTGTACAATCTCCTCAAAAATCGTTTTTGTTGTATTTTTCAATGCATTATCTTTATTACTTGCATTCTTAATTGTTTCAAGAATTGGTTCTGCTTCTGTGATAATCACACCACTCTCTTCAAACGTGTTGAGGATTTTTACCCTCCTTCTTCCCTGAACTAAAGCAGAATGAGTACCGTCAGGCATCTCCAATAGGCTCCCAACGGCAATTTCTATTCCGGTTTTTAAATATATGTTAGATTCCTGTTTTTCTATACTCTTTTTCTTTATCATTCCAACAAGCGTCTGATTATTTTCTTGCGCATTAATGATTGCCAACAAATCCCTATTTTTAGTTATGAAAATAGGTGAAATCATTTTTGGAAAAATAATGATCTCTTCTAGTTCAATAGCTGCGGTTTTAATGGCTCCATCAGCACTTGGATGCATATTCTTAACATGCTCAAAGCCCTCATTTGCATTAAACATCCCCGCTCTATACTTAGTATCGTTTGAATATATACTCTTCATGCGCATATATCTCTAATTATCTCGTTTTGTAAGCAACTGTTTTATTGCCCCAGCCACAAAAATACTTCCGGAAGCAATATAGGCTTCTTTCTGATCAGTCTTTTTAAGTATAAGCGGAATAATACTTGCAATTTCGCTTACTGAATAATTATCCAAATCTAAATTTATCGCAAACTTTTCTAATTTATCTAATCCCAATGCGCGCGGGTGTTCCGATTTTGTAAAAATAAAATGGTCAATATATGGCTTTAAGATCTTTAGCAATAATTTAACTTCTTTATCTTCTGATGCCCCAAAAATTAATATCATCTTTTTTCCTGCAAGATATTTCTTTATTGTGTTTCTCAGTTTCCTAAATGAGTCTCTGTTATGGGCCCCATCAACAATGATAAGTGGCTTCTGACTTACAACTTCAAACCGACCTGGCCATTCGACCTTGGAAAACCCATCTTTAAGCGCACTTCCGTAT
>CAZBCD010000202.1:0-4252 GCA_964490205.1 uncultured Pelolinea sp.
AGGACTTGTTTGGAGGAAAGTGAGAGTATAATGTTTTTGACGTGGAATCTCGGTTTTAGATAAATGCCGGGTTATAATGTACATAATAGAAAGGTATTTCTCGATGGAAAAAATGGAAGAAAATTCTGGAACACAGGGGCGCACAACCATTGACCCTGGCGTTCTAATCAAAATCGCAAAATTAACCGCTCTGGGCGTCCCTGGAGTGAGTAAAATGGCATCTGGACCTTACCATGTGGATAATCTGCTTCGAAAGAATTATTCGGATGGGATTCGAATTGATGTTGAAAATAATACAGTATATGCTGACTTATATATTGTTCTTAATAAAGATGTAGATTTGTTTAAAACTAGCCAGATTATCCAGGAAAAAGTCTCCCGGGCGATTACCGAGATGGTTGGTATGGAAGTTGGAAAAATAAACATTCATATTGAGGATCTTGATTACACAACGCAAAGCTGATTATGAAATCTCGCACTAAAGCAAGGGGGATAGCTCTACAAGTTCTTTATGAGTATGATCTAACTAGTCATCCTATTGGTGTCATACTCCAGCATAGATTTCAGGAAAATCCTTTAGATCCAAAATTGCATGATTTCGTTCGGGATATAGTTCAAGGTGTTTATCCGATTATGGGAAAATTAGACAAGGCCATCAGCACTTATGCCCCTGATTGGCCTTTGGATCAAGTGGCTTCTATCGATAGAAACATCATCCGAATTGCGTTATGGGAATTCGCTGTTGGTAAATGTACTCCCGTGAAAGTTGCTATCAATGAAGCGGTGGAGTTAGCCAAGATATATGGATCAGATAGCACACCCCGATTTATAAATGGAGTCTTAGGTAGCCTGGTAACAAACTTTAATGATTATGAGGGTAGCTTGAATAACTAGGGCTAAAGAGCGGTTATTATGAAGCATTTGAATTACTATTGGACGATCCTGCTTGTTCTTGTAATAAGTTTAATAATAAGCTCTTGTGTTCCAAATTTAACAAAAAAAGAGACGATCCAGAAACTTTCATCCTCCGAAACGGTATTTGAAGTAACACTACCGGAAAAATTAGAGGGTAACGAGATTGTCTATTTAGAAATATTGGACGAAGTAACCGGTATTGCATTAAATCCAACACGGTATGAAATGCAGTCAAAAGATGATTTCACCTTATTTGTTCGAATTCCGATTATTAATGGATCTTTGGTCAAGTACAGGTATGTTAAACGATCAACTGTTGATGCAATAGAACTATGCCCGGATGGCAATCAGGTACATTTTCGGTCTTACTTAGTCGATCACCCTGCGGTGCTAAGAGATATTGTATCAAGTTGGCCAAATGAGAGTACATCTTTCCCGACAGGGGAAATCAGCGGGTTTATATTTGATGCCAAAACGAACTTACCTATTCCTGAAATTTTCATATCAGTCAATGGAATCTCCACTTATTCTTCATCCGATGGATACTACCAAATCCGAAATATTCCCATAGGAGACCATAATCTGGTGGCTTTTCATCCTGACGGTTTATATCAACCCTTCCAGCAAGGTGCGGCAATCGCAGATAATGCTGTTACTCCAGCATCTTTCGGAATGGATTTAGCTAAAATGGTAGAAATTACATTTGATATTGAGGTTCCTGAAAATACAGTTCAAGATGCCCCCCTGCGATTTATTGGTAATTTTTATTCTATGGGGAATGTTTCTAACGAAATAGATGGGGGGACCTCTATTGTCACATCCAGAGCCCCGGTACTTGAAAATCTTGGGAACAGGAAATATTCAATAACCCTTCAACTACCATCAGGGGCAGATCTTCGATATAAATATTCTTTAGGAGATGGATTTATAAATGCTGAATATTCAGCGGATGGAAATTTCCGCACACGGCAGCTCATTGTTCCGGATAAGGATACGAGAATTGTCAATTTGATTGAAAGTTGGTCATCAAAAGAGATTACACCTATCACCTTTCAAGTTACCTCACCTAACAACACCCCTGACGGTGATTATGTTTCCATCCAATTTAACCCTTTCATGTGGATGCAGCCCATCCAAACATGGAAAACCGGTGAAAACCAATGGTCTTATACTCTTTACGGCCCGTTTGAATTTCTAGATCAAACCCAATTCCGTTTTTGCCGAAATGATCAATGTGGGTACGCCGATGATGCCTCAACAGCTGGGATTGATGCAAAGGGATACATTCTTGACCTTAAAACAGCAGATGTACCACGTAATATTGCCTATGAAGTTGAAAATTGGGTGGGACTAGATAATTTTTCATATGATGTTGAAAAAACATCTAAATCAATTAATAATCAAAATTTTCTTAAGGGGATTGAATTTACCAAAAATTATGATCCAAAATGGCTCCCCTACTTGGATTGGGGATTTATCGATGCGGCAATCAGCGGTGCGAATACAATCGTGTTTTCACCAACATGGGTCCTTGGTAATACTGAGATAACGAATGCTGAATATAGGCCAGGGTTGAACCCGTCAAATCAAGATATTTTAAAAATACTTAGCTATGCGCAAGACGCTGGATTAATTCTTGCTTTATATCCACAACCAACTTTTTCCGATTTAACTCAGAGTGAATACTGGGCTAATGTTCCTCTTACCTATAATTGGTGGTTGGAATGCTTATCACAATACGAGCGATTTATCTTAAATTATGCTGATTTTGCTCAGAAAAACAATATAGAAGTTTTTATCTTCGGTGGAGATTCTATTTTACCTGCCTTACCCAATGGTAGATTATTAAATGGCAATCCATCAAATACACCTTATGAGTTTCCTGAAAAATGGAATGCCCTTGTTGAAAAAATCCGAACACAATATTCAGGACAAATAATTTTCTCAATCCCCTCTTATATGGCAGAGGAAATAGATCATGAATTCTTAATGGAGATTGATGCAATCATGGTGGAGAATTCTTCTGCGCTTACTTCTAGTTCTTCACCGTCCATTGATGATCTAAAAGACCGTTTCACTCAGACATTAGATCAATCAATTTATAAAATTTATGACCGTTTTCAAAAGCCAATCATTATAGGAATTAAATATCCATCCATAGATGGAAGTGCATCCGATTGCATTAATTATGAGAAACCTTGTTTTGAGTTGCTTGAAAACAGAACATTTGATAGTTTTTCAGTTGATCTAAATGAGCAGGCAGATATTTACACGGCAATTCTCGATGCGATAATAGATCGTAAGTGGATAACAGGTGTTATATCACAGGGATATTATCCCGCTGTAATAGTGAAAGACGTATCGATTTCAGCCCGTGGTAAATCAGCTATGGATGTTTTGTCTTATTATTACAATGAAGTCATCCATTAATAATGACTATGATTATCAAGCTTAATGCCATAAATGGATAAACCGGGAAAGTCCTCTTTTGATAGCCGGGCTGTTTAAAAATATTTTTGTTAAATTTGTCCATATCAACGCTACCAATAATCCAAAAAGAATTATTATTACTCCTTTTTTCACACCAGAAAATATCATAAGAGAAAGAAAAAGAGTCTTATCTCCTGTAGAAAGTATAGCAAGTGATGTATTTTTATAAAACGGCGTATTTTTATAAAAATATTGGTTTGTAATTTGGAAGACAGAGAAAAAAAGTATTATGAGTAATACATCTGTAATCAATTTTATTTTGCTGCTATTCTCTAACCATAGGATTATGGAAATAAAAAGGAGAATAATCAGAATATCAGAACGTATCTTATGATACATGTATTCAAACAACGCGCTAAGGGTTAATAGATTTGTAAAAAGAAAGAACTTTAAGAATTGAAATCCAAATTATTAAAAATCGTTTACGTCCTTTGAGAAGGTTACTATGCAGATTGTTTCATTTTATCAGCTCTAATTTCTAATTCAGAATGCGTGTCATTTATATCATGACGTATGATTTTTGAAGTAAAGTAAAATAATAAACCACAAAGCAGCCAGGTACTAATACTAATTAGCAAAATAACCGTGCCGAGAGGGCTTGAATTATTTCCCGAGCGAAGGTAATCGGAGATCATTCCGGTAAGGAATGGCGCAAAAGCTGCCCCCTGAATAATTCCCAATCAACGACGATGAGTTCCGTATAGCCATCAAATAGTTGGCTGCCATTTACCATCGAGATAAGTAGCCTCTGAGACGCCTGGCCAAGGCGGCATAGATATACAAATGAACTTCAATGTAATACGTCATACCCTCCAAGACAGTTTGTAATAGTATCTAAAGTATAAAC
>CAZBCD010000203.1:0-4231 GCA_964490205.1 uncultured Pelolinea sp.
GTATTAAAGTTCCTTTATCTTGTCAATTTTGTCATTTGTTTTTCAACACCCTCTAGTTATAAGATTCTCAGTTCTCGATCAAGGGATGTAAGCGTAATTAATTCATTATCAGAAGCAACGATATTATCTTCTATGCGTACACCACCTTTACCAGGGAGATAAATACCGGGTTCAATTGTAAAAGTCATACCCGGTATTATTTCAGTGGAGTTTCCTGCGGCGATATTTGGTTCTTCATGGGCTTCTAGCCCTATCCCATGGCCTGTCCTGTGCGTGAAAAAGTCACCGTAACCTGCTTCCTGAATGACACCTCTAGCTGCGAAATCTATTTTCTCGGAGATGAAGCTCGAAGGTAATATTCTACGTGCGACCTCATTTGCTTTCTTAGCAATTGTATATATTGCCATTAATTCATCATCCACGCTGCCTAAAGCGAATGTGCGTGTGATGTCTGATATATATCCGCCTTTTCGAGCTCCCCAATCAATCAAAATAAGATCACCTTCCCGTAGTTTCCGGCTGCCGGGAACATAATGCGGATAAGAGCTATTTGGCCCGGAAGCAATAATAGGAGCAAAGGGGAGATCTGTTTCTGAACCATTTCTTAATAGATTGATCACTAATTCATTCGCAAGCTCTTGCTCAGTAATTCCCGCTTTGATAAACGGGACTGTGTTTTCCAATGCGGTTTGTGCAATTTGTATCGCTTGGCGAATTGAACTAATCTCTTCATCATCCTTGACCATACGCAGGTTTCTGATAATATGCGCGGTAGAAGTGAATCGGATTTCAGCAGAAGCGAGCTGCATGAGATTGATTTCAAGAAAACGCATAGCTGTTGGTTCCACACCAATCATCGATTGACATCCTTTGAAATATCGTAAGGCCTTCTTAAAAACATCTCCCCAGGTGGATGGATTTTCAGCGTACGCAAATGGCGTGATATCGAAAGAAGCATTATCAACTTTCTCGTGTTCAAATTCAGGGAAAATGAAGGCAGGTGCTTTCTCTTTCCCAATTAATAGGACAGCGGGCCTTTCGGATACATGAAAATGTAATCCTGAAAAATAAGCCAAACTTTGGCTGGCGTTTATTGCAATTAAATCAATTTGATCATTTTCAAGCTGCTGAATTAGCTTTTCAATTCTTTTTTTATGCATAGACTCTCCGGCGTTCATAAAAACGGTTTATAGATGTTGTTTCCGTATACTCCGTACCGCCGCAACCATGTTTATCAAGGATAGTTCAACTTCATCCTATCGCTACGGTTTTAGAACCACAGTTTGGATTTATTCCTGATTGACATCCCAAATTTCCAGTATATATCAACCGAACCCTTTTTTAATTTAAATTCCTTCTGCGTAAACCTTATCTGCTATATCAAAGCCAATCGTAACCAGTTCTTCTTTAATATTTATCTGGACGGTCTTATTAAAAGATAAAACCTCCTGTATTTCGGCTATATTCCCGGGAAGGACAAGATTTTCTTCTAAAAACCTCATCGTTTCAGGGTCATCTTCCAACCATTCATGGATTCTTTTAATCATGCAGGTGTCCCCTTCTGCAAAAGAAGTCAATGCTTGCCAAGCACTTGAGATTGACTCCTGCCCGGGCATAGGGTTGCCATGCGGACAAGCAGATGGATCTTCAAGGGTGGTTGCGAGCCGATCCTCGACATCTCTTGAAATGGAATGTTCGAGTTTATCTGCTTCGGTATGCAGCTCTGACCATGGAATATCCAATACCCTCGAAAGCAGCCATTCAGTCAGCATATGACGACGAATTACTGACTTAGCGGCTTTGCTACCAGAGGGTGTGAGATGAATATGCTTGCTTTTACCGATTGAGATCCAATTATCCCGAAGCATACGTTTAAGAGTAACCGTAACTGTAGGAGGAGATACATCAAGTAATTCTGCCAGCCGCGCACCGATGACTTTTTCTCCGTCTCTGTTTAATGTGTAAATCACACCTAAATAATCTTCAATTGTAGGAGTCGGTTTTTGTTCCATTTTGATTACACCTTAATACTATTAGCCATTGCTAATTATACGATTAAGCATTACATATTGTTTCGGATATGGATTAATATGGAATTTTATCTTCTTTTGTTTTACATAATAATATAGGAAAAATTTATAGGGGAGTATAATTTTCACTTAATGTTCTACCATCAGGAGATTTTATGATCTCGATCAGAAATAAAGATGAAATTCGGGGTTTACGTGCTTCCGGAAGAATCGTTGCGGAAACATTCGCTGTTATAAAAGATATGATACAGCCAGGTGCAGTATTGAAAGATATTGACTGCGTGGCGGAAGAATACATTCTTAAGCAAGGAGCCGAAACCCTATATAAAGGGATTCGCCAACGCCCACGACAACGCCCATTTCCAGGAGTAATTACCACTTCTCTCAACCATCAGATCTGCCACGGCATACCGGATGATCGCGTTCTTGAAGAAGGAGATATCATTGGTATTGATATTGGCTTGCGTTATAAGGGTTGGTGCGGCGATGCATGCAAGACCTATACGGTTGGGAAAGTTTCCCGAGAAGTTAGAAGATTGGTTGATACAGCAAAGCAGTGTTTATTTCAGGGCATTCATGCTGCGATTGAGGGGCGCCATGTTGGAGCGATTGGCGCTGCCATACAATCATTCGCGGAGAGCAAAGGATATTCAGTAGTCCGGGAATATGGTGGGCATGGAATTGGTCGAAAATTATGGGAAGAACCATTCATTCCGCATATTGGACCTAAAAAAAGAGGTCCAATACTACGAGCTGGAATGGTAATCAATATTGAACCAATGATTAATATTGGCAAACCTAATACGCGGTTGATGCCTGATGAATGGTCAGTTGAAACAGCAGATAAATCTTTATCTGCCCAATTTGAACATACAATAGTGATCACTGAGAATGACCCTGATATCCTCTCAATGATGCCAACCTAGCCTGGAGGAATAATAAAAAAAACACCCCGCCGCTATATTATGTTCGCACTGTTATATTTCTCCCAGGGATCGATAATGGCGTATTTTACAGCTTTAAATGCGCTATACCTGCAGTCATTCGGTCTTGGGCATGGGGAAAGTTGGGATAAACGGTGCGATTGGATTAATTCCATTTGTGTTAAAGATCTTTTTAGGCATACTGAGTGATAAGATCAACTTTATTGGTCTGGGTTTCCGAAAACCATACATCATTCTCAGGCTGGTAATTCAAGCCGTATGTTTGCTAGCAGTACCATTACTTGACCCAGGGCGGAATTTTGTGCAATATGCTCTACTGGCGTTTGTAATGATGATGGGAATGGCATTGTATGATACCTGCACAGATGGATTGGCAGTTGACTCAACCCCTGAAGAGGAAGAGGGAATCATTCAAGGGTTTATGGTTTGCGGACGAGCGGCTGGTATAGTGATCACTTCTAGTCTGTTGGGTTTGGCGGTTCAGCATATCTCATGGCCAGCCGGGTTCATCCTGCTGGCGGTGATCACACTGCTTCCGGTTCCCCTTGTATTGAAAAATAAAGAAGTTGAGCGCACTGCTAACGCGCGTTTTGAGTGGGGCGCTTTAAAGAGTTTCAAGCAATCACCTGTAATTGCTTTGGGCGTGCTGGGCGCTCTTTATTCAATGATAATCAATGGAGCGAATCAGCTTGTAAATCCTTTCCTTGCAGGTCGATTTTCAATTGACCTAGCAACGACTGGTTATATTGCCATGGTGATGGGATTGGGAACAATGGCGGGTGGGTTGATCGGTGGAAGTATTACAGATCAAATCGGGCAGAGAAGGTCAGTGCAGGCAGCAGTTATTGCCTCCATATTTGGAGTAGGCGTATTACCCTTCATTTCCGCGCTGTGGATGGCCTGGCTGCTCGTGTTTATCTTCGGGTTTTCTTTCGGTTTCTACGAAACTATCTATTTCGCCATTTCAATGCGTAAGACAGATGGAAGAATCGCGGCAACTATGTTCTCTATCCTAATGGCCGTGGCGAATATCGGCACCGGACTCGGGTTGGCCTTAACTGGTTTCCTGTCTGATCTGGCAGGTTTTACGATTACTTTTTTCATCTTAGCTGCGCTTAATTTCCTTGCCATACCTTTGATCGGAGTTATCTTTAAAAAGACGCTTAAAGATCAGGACATTTAACGAATGAAATAGTTATGGGTTGTTTTCAGCACTTCATTAATTATTAATTATGAAATGTGTCATTCACCAGTGAA
>CAZBCD010000204.1:0-4226 GCA_964490205.1 uncultured Pelolinea sp.
CCGAAATGGGTATATTATCTCCTTCTTTTTCCTGATTTTTCCACACCCTCCAAATCGCGTCTTGACACAGAACGTTTGTTCGTGTATAGTATAGTACAAATGTCCGATAATACGCTTTTATTGAGGAGGTAATTATGGTACGCAAAAGCGAAGGATTACGCAAGCGTCATGAAATGATATTGAAATTCCTTGCCGAATTTCAGGAGCAAAACGGATATTCCCCTTCCATACGCGAGATCGGTGAGAGCATCAGTGTGCGTTCCACCTCTCTAGTGGATTACTATCTTAAACAGCTCGAAGAGATGGGTTATATATCCCGAGAACAGCATATCTCACGCAGCATACGCCTCCTTAAACCATTAAGCTTATCAAAATCAGCCGCGGAGCGCATCTCCGATGGTATCCGCCAGGCTGGCAGTGCGATTGACGATCTGCTCAGTATACCTGTGATGGGGCGCATTGTCGCCAGCGAACCTATCCCCATGCCCACATCGGATGTAGGATACTATGACCCCGAAAGCAGCGTCGCTATTGCGCGCTCCCTCCTGCCAGCTAAGGAAAATGCGGAAGATTTGTTCGCGCTTGAGGTGCAGGGGGATTCCATGATCGATGCGATGGTCAACGATGGAGATATCGTCATCATGAAGCGCACTCAGCAGGCTGAGAATGGTGAGATGGTCGCGATTTGGCTGGATGATAAAGATCAAACTACATTGAAATACTTCTACAAAGAAGCATCTGGCATCCGCCTGCAGCCAGCCAACCCCAACATGGATCCGATTTTTGTGGAAAATCCATCCAGTTTACGCATCATGGGCAAGGTGGTGATGGTTATCCGCCAGATGAAAGGACTTGCAGTCTAAAGATAAGACGTCTAATAACCCGCCTTCAGGCGGGTTATTATTTTTAATCCAGAAACTGGCTCACCATTTCCATGGAAAGTTTCCAGAAGGCATCCTGCAAGTCCTTATCTTGCGAGAGGTCTGAAGCTGGGCATTCCCGCATGTTTTTAAAGTACTCGCCACTAACACCTTCTACTGCTGGCGAAGAAGCCAGATAAACAGAAGTCTGTGCGCCTTCTTCAACACTTATACCGTCCAGATGATAGTTTTTCCGCAGCAGTTTTGTATTTACCACGCCTGGATGCAGGGCGTTAGCCGTTACGCCGGTACCATTCAGCATATCCGCCAATGATTGGGTAAACAGCACGTTTCCTAATTTGGACAAACTATATGCGGTAAATCCATCATAGTTGGAATCACCCTCCAAATTCTCAAGGCCTACAGATTTAATTAACTTATGTGAACTAGAAGCTACATTGACAATTCTTGTTGGCGCGCTGGTTTTCAATAGGTCTAACAGGAGCATTGTCAGCAGGAAAGGTGCTAAATGATTAACTGCCAGGGTCATCTCAACGCCATCAGAACTCAATAAACGTTCTCTATAAAAGTTCCCGGCATTGTTAACTAACACATGTAGTTCTTTTTGTTCCCGTTTTATATCTTCAGCCATACGTTTGACATCCGCCAGGGATGAAAAATCCGCAAGGTACAAACTGACCTGTTCATTACAGGTAGCGCGATTAATACTATCCAGAACCTGAGCGCCTTTTTCTTTGTCACGGCCATGCACAAGTACGCATGCGCCCATACGTGCCAACTGCAGCGCGGTCTCTCTCCCAATCCCATCTGTCCCGCCGGTTACTAAAACTGTTTTATTCTCCATGTCGATTATCTTATCAAATCTGTTAAAAAGCTTCTGTGTACAATACTACTCGAGCAATGCCACCCGCGGATGAATATACCGTAATACTGAAATTAAACACCTCATTGGTTGCTACTGAACTTTCTAACCGCCGTACTCCTACAAGAGATCCATCCGTATCAAACGCGGCCGCACCAATCCAGATATCTGCCCGATCTTTCTCTTGTCTCACCTCCACCCGCATCCATCCCGAAATCATTGCTTCCACTCCGTCTAAAGTGCGTGTTTCTTCTTCAACAGCAACGGTCAGATAAGGAGACGTGGATGCTTCCACGACCAGCGCAGAGAACAAGCTCACAGTTGCGCCCTTGTACATTGCAGGAACATTTTCAAGGAACACCACCGCGGGGATTGCTGTCCCCGCTGCAGTATACCGCATCAAGGTCGGTGCCGACCTCTCTTCTAACACATTTTCATCAGAATCCCTTAAGGAAATTGTCACCACGATATTTTCGAGGTTTTCTTGTCCCTGATTATCAACAAAAACTGCGCACCATAACCCGCCATCCCCCGTCTGAATGCAGTCGGGATCGGAAATTATAATATTTTCCAGGATGGATGGATCAACCGCTGCCGCCTGGAGGTTGTTGGATGCTAGCATCACCAGTTCATCACCGACGATTAGTGCATTTGGTTCTGCAGCCGGGTTTGCCTTTATGATCGCATCCATTGGCACGCCATACTGCAGAGCGATTGACGAAATGGTTTCTCCCAGTGCCACCACATGAATGATCGGAGGTTCGGTTGGAGCAGGTGTCGGAACTGTTTCTGTAACCACCGCGGGTATTTTCGCAGTCGCAGAACTATCTGTTTGCGTGATGTATGGAGTTAATTTGCTCGCTCCTGAATGATCTGGTATTTGGGTTCCCTGGCATCCAGCCAATATCACCAATATAATCCCAAAATAACCTGCTGTTTTCATAGATGCTCGCAATTATAACCGCGGCAAATCAGTATTTGTAATACCGCAAGTTATAAATCATGAACCGTGATATATTTTGTATAAGATCAATTCTTCTAAAAAATGGTAATGGAAAAAAAAACCAGTCGCTTCGCCACATTTTCTATCTCGGATTGGGCGGCCGAAAGAAAATATTATGGTCGGTTCTACCTTTCACAGGGTTTTAAGGAGGATAAAGGATTTACCAATGACTGTGGCCCTACCAGTCTGGCGGTCATTCTTAATATTTTTCTTTTCCATGACAACCTGGGGAAATCTCCGCTGGAAAAAAGTACAATCATTAGCTCTTCCGGCTTTCATTTCTGGGATCGCCTCCCGCAGTGGCTGCCGCGCATCGGCGGGGCAACTGCGCCGTGGGGAATAGCAAAAGCTTTCAACCACTGGTCGCGTAAATTTGACCTAAAATGGCGTGCTGAGCGTAAGAGCCACGCCCGCCGTGCACACGTCCTTGAAAATCTGCTTATGGGAAAGCCGGTTACTGCCTTGAAAATCTGGAGGACTGGCGGTGCGCATTGGGTCAATCTCGTTCGCTACTCCAGCGATAAGGAACGCCTGTATTTTCTCGATCCCAACCCTTATTTACAGTACCTTCCCGATGAAAAACGCCTTCAGAGTCAATCCTGGGAAGAATTTCAAGAGGACTGGGCGCGAACCAGTTGGTGGTCCAAACTGTTTGGCATCAGGAATGAGCTGATAATATATTCAAAACTTAGCTAACTGTGCACTTATCCCACCAATAAATAAAATGATCCTTTGCCCATAAAGATAATATCTATCTTTCGGTTGGTATAATTCTCCTATTATCATAAATCGTTTATCTAACGCGGAGAAACAATGCTGAACAACCCTGATTTTCAAACCATCATCATGTCCCTGCAGCGTTTTTGGGCAGAGAAAGGCTGCCTGATCTGGCAGCCGTACTACTCTCAGGTAGGTGCAGGTACCATGAACCCTGCCACTTTCTTGCGTGTGCTCGGTCCGGAACCCTGGAATGTCGCTTATGTGGAACCATCCATCCGCCCAGACGACGGACGTTATGGAGATAATCCATACCGCATGCAGCAGCATTATCAATTTCAAGTTATTTTAAAACCCGACCCTGGGAATCCACAGGAGTTGTACCTGCAATCGCTACAGACACTGGGTATCGATCCTCAGGAACATGATATCCGCTTTGTGGAAGATAACTGGGTATCGCCCGCTTTGGGCGCATGGGGGCTCGGTTGGGAAGTGTGGTTGGATGGACAGGAGATCACTCAGTTCACCTATTTCCAACAAGCAGGCGGCATCAATCTGGAACCCGTTTCTGTTGAGATAACTTATGGCCTTGAACGCATTGCGATGGCACTACAGGGAAACTACAACTTCCGCAATATCCAATGGAGTCCGGATTTCACTTATGGAGACGTCAATTACCAGGCTGAGCGCGAACACAGCTTATATTATTTTGAAGAAGCTGATATTGATCGGCTGCGGGAAATGTACGACCTTTTCGAGAAAG
>CAZBCD010000205.1:0-4217 GCA_964490205.1 uncultured Pelolinea sp.
TTTCTAAAAACTCAACAATATCCCTGTAACTTTCGCTGAAATTTGACTGCTGCCCACGAACTTCCCTGTGGCGTATATCATCAACACTTTCAATCGAATATTTAATATAATCTAATCCATTCTCAAAAGTTTCGATTGTGCGTGTCATATTAATATTCGCAGGATTGCAACTGAAATAACTTGACAGCCCTTTATTTGTCATCCACTCTACGTAATCAGGTATATTCTTATCAAGAAGGGGGTCGCCATATCCATGCAGCACAATGACCTTAGGAATCACGTAGAGAAAGAAATGATTTTCGGCTATTTCATTTGGTTTTATTGCGAATTTGTCGACGACAAATTCCTCCCACTTTTGCCATTCTGAATCAGTCCAGGGGCGAAGTTGATCAATGATCTTTTTAAAAAGCTCCTTGTTCATTGTTTCTACCGGTCTAGTCATCATCGTTGTACGTGGGCACATTTCGCAGCGCATATTACACGCATTTGTTGTTTCAATGTTATACATAACGGGTTCTGGGGAACGGAATTCTTCTAATTTTTCAATTAAGAATTCTCGGGGAAATTTTTCTCCCTGCATTACTCGATACTTCAAATCATGAACTTTCATATAAAAATTTATATCAAGCATTTACTTACTCCATGGACATAAAGTCCTGATTGTAGTTTTTAGGAAATCAATTATATCGCTAAGACTCTTTATATTATTAATTTGAAAACTTTTCTATTAACATTTCGCAAATCTCACGCACCGCACCGAACCCGCCGCAACGATCAAGTACCAGATCTGCATTTCTTCTTGCTGTGATAAACGCATCGTTTGGTACTGCTGCATATCCAGCGATCGGGAAGCAATCAATATCATTAAGATCGTTCCCAATATACACAACTTCTTCCGCGTTTATCTTCTTCTTGTTAATAAGGTCGACAAGGGCTTTTTCTTTCTGGTTAACGCTTTGGAAAACCGGTATTCCAAGTTTTTTACATCGAGCTGATACCACTGGGTTAGTTTCCTTTGACATGACAACCACTTCAATATCCGTAAATCTTCGCAACATTTCCAACCCCATCCCATCTGATCTGCTGGCAGCAATAGTTTCTTTACCATTCTGGTCAACCCATACGCGATTATCTGTCAGTACCCCATCGAAATCCACCACAAGCAGCTTCACTTGTTCAGGAAATATGCGCGGTTTTCTCCCAGGATAAACCATGTCTATCTTCCCCTCTTTTAATAATCGTTCAGCCCTTTTCCAATCTAAGAGTGTATCAATATCTATTGCAAACGCAGGTTTGATAACAACAGGATAAATTGTATCCCCACTCATAGAGTGTTTCTCAAGGATTGTCTGTCGTCGGACAACATCAATATGGCCTGTTTGCCAATAAGTCTCTGGTAATTTTTGCCGCGGTACATTATATGCTTCTGGAAACCCATCAATTTGCAAAACTGGCCGCAAAGTCCCATTCGCCTGAATATGCCACGTCTTATATGGGTTTTGTTCCGAAGGTACGACTCCTCTAATTGAATCTGCCTTCGGATGGTTAATCAACGCTTCAATCCCATCATCTATCAGGCCGACTGGAATTACCGGTGAAGTCGGGCGCAAGTGAACGATTATTTCAGGTTTATACTTTTCGTTTTTTTCTAACCAGAGCAGCGCATGTTCAAAGACAGGAAAATCCATCGTGTCATCTCTGGCTAGTTCTTCCGGGCGAGAAAAAGGAGTCTCAGCTCCAAATTCTCGGGAAATAGCAGCTATCTTCTCATCATCTGTCGATACGATCACACGCGAAACATGCTTGGACCGTAGAGCAGCGGTTATGCTGTACGCAATTAACGGATATCCGCCAAACTCCCTTATATTCTTCCGGTAAATAGATTTGGAGTTACTTCGTGCTGGTATCAGTGCTAGAATTTCAACTTTATTCATCAGTTTTCCTTAATTGTCAAAGATAACCCGTTCATTATATCTACCTGATTGCAGGATTCCCCAGGCAAATTCCAGTGCCTTTTTTCCATCGCTGTAAGTACATATCGGATGAACACCCTTTTTGCAGATATCCAAAAAGTGCTGCATCTCAGCTAAATACATTTGGTTCCTTTCATAACTATCAGGCACTTTCAATTCAACAATTTCGCTAGAAGCCTTTTCAAGGCGAACCATGCTGGTTTCATACTCCCAATAAGCTGTACCATTTGAGCATATTATCGACAAATAATGTTTTTTTGGCTGCTGATAATAATCAAGATGTAATCCCCCTATTATATTATTCGTAAAAGTTAAGAGCACTTCCGCGGTATCTTCTGATTTGATTTCCAAATCGCTAAACTTCCCGGTAACAGCAAATAATTCTTTTATTTCTCCGAAAATCCACCGAAGATAATCTAACGGATGGCTAAGCGTAAGCACAACGCCCCCACCCATATCCCGATTTGCGGCATAACTCTTCCTGTAGTCTTCCCACGGGTGCCACCCAGGCAGATATTCTCCCCAATGGCTTTTGAATGATATAGGTCTTCCAATCACTTTATCATCAATTATCTTTTTTACAGTTTTCAATCCCGGATTAAACCTAAATTGAAATCCAACAAATACAACACTTGTGCTTTTCTTCAGGGCAATTTCAAAGGAGCCGAGACTCTCAATTGTGTGTGAAATGGGTTTTTCTATGAAAATATGGCAATTGGCTTCAGCCGCTTGTTCGGCAATAGTCATATGCATTGCCGTGGGATTGGATATGACAACCGCATCTGGTTTGCAGTCAAATGCTTTACTCAGGTCAGTTTCCACCGGGAAATTACCTAATTCCGTATTCAGGAGCGAGCTTTTATGAGTTCTGTATAGGACAATGTCACTCTCTCCTAGAGAGACAAGGTTCCTTAGGTGGCGCCTTCCAATTGAACCTAATCCAGCGATTAATATTTTCATCAAGTTCCTAGCTTATATTTACAGAAATTCAAGCATTGATTATTTTAAACAATCGCTGATAAAAGAAATAAGCGATCTTTCTAACAATTGGTATCCGGAAAAACTTTACAGCCCAATTTTCCATTTGAGTTGATTCCTCAACGCCCTCAATATCTATTCCGAATTTTCGGATGAATTCAGCTCCTTCTTTGTTGATCTTGTTGCCCAATAAGCGTACCGTAGCCGGGGTTGTGCATAAACGAAGCATTTTCAAATCATCAATTCCAATATCCAATTCGCGCATTTTTCCCATCAAATTGATTTGCCATTTATCCGGAAGCGCTTTAAGGATCCGATCCTTCAATGCGATAAATTGAAAATGGCCTGCCGAGGCATACGTTTGAATTCCTTTATACGTTATACGAACATCTTCTAAACCTTGAATTTCATTTTTATATTGTTCCCACGTCCTGCCCATATTTGCAATATAGTGTAGTTCCAAATCCTTATCAATAAGATTTCCTTTTTCTATTATCACATCCGGTTTGGCTGTAAATCGCATGGTCGTTTTGACACCCTCTTTCATGTGTGGTTTGATATACATTCCCGTTACAACTCCAACATCGGGGTATGTATCAATCACCTCTAAATGGCGCTTCAGCCAACCGGGAAGAAAAAATACATCATCATCACAATACGCAATGATTTCGCCAGGCGCGGCTTTACACATAACCTGGAGGGCGGTAATCTTGCCAACATTTTTACTTGACAGCAGCAAGAAATCAATATTACCTGCATTCTGTTGTTTATGCAGGTAATCTATCACTTTATCACTGCTGCCGTTGTCAAAAATCATCAAGTCAAAAGGTTCTTGTGTGTTTTTTAATATACTTTCTATGCAAACCCGCATCACATCAAATCGATCCTTAAAATAGCCGATATCATTCGGCACATAGGTTAATACCGATACAGTTACTCTTGCGGGAGTAAAATCTGACTTTTTACCCCGACCGGGATTCATTCCTACTCTTGGCAAAGATATCTCCTATTTATTAAACTCTTAGTTTTCCCATGCTATATATTTAATGCTATCATATTTAGGTCCTTCATTTATTTATTAGAACAGCATGAAACATTTATCGCGTGTAATCCTACTAATTATAATTATTTTTATTCCTTCCTGCCGCGCAGTGTCATCCATTTCTAATGAATCAATCAACCAGATGGATAAGGAAGAAACTAGCACTCGAGAATTAACAATATGTCTGGGATACGAGCCGCATTCTCTCTACCCGTATCAAGCCA
>CAZBCD010000206.1:0-4201 GCA_964490205.1 uncultured Pelolinea sp.
TCTCCTCCGCGACAAATCCAATAAAAGGCGGCCCGACCAGGAAACCCGCGTATCCAATCGTCGCAACTCCAGCAATTCCAGCCCCTGTTGAAATACCCGGAAAGTTGCCCGCGGCACCGAATAATAACGGAATTATGTTGGCTAACCCCACACCAACAGCGGCAAACCCTGCCACTGCAATGAGTGGATTATCTGTTAATACCGCCATAAGAACTCCCAGGGCGGCTATGAAACCGCCTGCTCTCACGATCAAAGCAGGGGTCCATTTTCTTGACAGGAAGTCTCCAAATATGCGTCCGATGGTCATCGTCAGCGAGAAAGCGGCAAAGCCCAGTGCCGCCAATGCCGCTTCTGTATTCAGGACTTGCGTCAGGTAGACAGCGCTCCAGTCAGCCATTGTTCCTTCTCCGATCGCGGAACAAAATGCAATCGCGCCCAGGATCCACAGAGAGCGTTCCGGGAAGCGGAACACTACCCCTTTCTCTCCAGTCTCGCGTTCGACGGGTAATAGGTGGGGGAAAGAGAAAACAATCACTCCGCTGAATATTGCAGCGGCAATCACAAAATGGTGAAGTGTTGACAATCCTGCCACCGCGGTCATACCAGCGCCCATTAATGCTCCGGCAACGCCGCCAATGCTGTACCCGGCATGGAAGGATGACATTAAAGGCCGTCCCGCATTTCGTTCAACAAGAACAGCTTGTTCATTCATCGCCACATCCATAGCGCTTATTCCCCCTCCAAATACGAATAAAACAGCAAACAGCACGATTGGTTGGGATACTATTGCAAGAAAAGGGAGAACGAGACAGCTTACCAGAGCGCAAATAAGCGTAACAACAGTACTGCCAAAACGTGCGGTCAACCCGCCGGCCAAAAAAAGAGCCGTCAACATTCCAGCTGATAAACCAATTAATACCATCCCCAGCGCACCTTCACTTAATCCTAATTTACTTTGGATAGCGGGAATTCTTGAAACCCAGGTTGCCATTAATGCGCCATTTGTAAAGAACGCTAATAATCCAGCCAATCGGGATTTATTCCCTGAAAGAATTTTCCTCATATTTTAAGTCCTCATTGATTATCTTCTTGAACTGCACAAACTCCAATTTGGCCAGCTTACTTCTAACACTTGAGTTTCCTCTTCCCCATCCCGCCTCGTCACCACCCCCTTCTTCATCGTTTGCCATCCGAGAATCCTCCAAGAGGAGGATGCGAGGATCCACGGCTCGTAGCATCATCAAGGTGCATACGAGACAAGGAGAGGCGAATTCCGCATAGCGGGGCTTACAATTCTACTGTGAAGAATTGTAAGGTCTTTTTCTTTATCGTGGCAATCTCCTGCTCATATGGTTGTAGAAACCTGGATATTCACTTTTTCTCTTTGATTCTACAGTGTAAACAACCTCCCATACCTCAATCCTCTATCTCTTTCTCTTCCCTCGTTCCGGCTTTTTCGTAACGATCCGTTTCTGCCGCTCTCTTCTCCCCGCGTCTTTCTCTACAAAGATCGGTTCACGGGTGAATGGGTCCACCCCGGTGTAATACATCAGCGCGGAATACGTGGACGGCAGCGGCGTGAACAACTGCACCTGTTCCGGGGAGATGTGCAGCTCCCGGCTGGCAAAACCTTTCAGCCTCCTCATATCCGCGTCTGTGCAGCCCGGATGCGCGGCAATCAAATAATAGGTGAGGTACTGCTCTTTCCCTGCCTCGCTGGAATATTGATCGAATTTTCGCTTGAATGCGAGCAGGTCCGCGTGCCCCGGTTTACCCATCGCCGCCAGCACTCCCTCCTCGCTGTGTTCCGGTGCCACCTTTAATTGTCCGGATACGTGATGGCGGGTAATTGCTTTCAGGTATGCGTCTCCATGCTGCTTATCTTCCAATACCAGATCATAGCGAATGCCAGAACCCACAAAGACCTTCTTTACTCCTGGTATCTTCCGCAGCCGCCTTAGAAGCGCAATCTGCTTTTCATGATCAGGTTTAAGTGCGCCGCATACGATTGGATAGATACAGCGCTTATCCTGGCAGGCGCCATCCTTTAATTTTATCGGGCATTCGAAACCGTACATATTCGCTGTCGGTCCGCCTACATCTAAGATGTACCCTTTGAAATCCGGCAGTTGGGTGATCACTTTCGCTTCAGCGACAATAGACCTCACGCTCCGCCAGCGCACCGTGCGTCCCTCATGCACAGCGATCGAGCAGAAATTGCATTCCCCGTAGCAGCCGTGCTGAGAATTAATAGAGAAGCGGATCGTCTCAAGCGCGCGCACCACTCCCCGCGCCTCGTAATAAGGATGTTGCGCCCGCTGATACGGAAGCGCGTATACCGCGTCCATTTCTACCTGTGAGAGATATTCGGCAGGTCTATTTTGTACAAGATATCGGTCACCGTTCTGCTGTACTAATCCGCTGGCATTTAAAGGTTCATTATTCTTATAGAAAGCATGAAACATATCAATGAACGCGTTCTTATCCCCGCTTACTTGTTCGAAGGATGGCATTTCCAGGTAGTCCTCTGGCGGCTCCTTGGCAATATAACATAAACCCCGGATGCGGGTAACATCCTCCTGGTTCTTCAGAGCGTCCGTCAACTGGACAACCGATCGTTCCGCCATTCCATACAGCAGGTAATCAGCTTTCGCGTCAAACAGGATCGGGCGGCGGATCGCGTCATCCCAGAAATCATAATGTGCGGTACGACGTAAAGATGCTTCTATTCCCCCCAATACGATTGGCACTGTACCCTTGAAATAATGCCGGATCAGGTTTGTATAGGCAATCACTGCCCTGTTAGGCCGTCGGTCGTTCACTCCTCCCGGCGTGTAATCATCCCTGCGCCGCTTCTTGCGGCTGGCAGTATAGTTGGCAACCATTGAATCCACACTCCCCCCCGTAACACCCCAGAACAAACGCGGTTCGCCTAATCGGGTAATGTCCTCCGAAGAAGTAATATCCGGCTGCGCGATGATGCCAACGCGGAATCCGGTTCTTTCCAGTACCCGCCCGATCACCGCCGCGCCGATGTACGAGCTGTCAATATATGAATCCCCGCTGACCAATACAACGTCCAGCACATCCCATCCCCGTTGATTTACTTCTTCAAGAGTTGTCGGTAGGAATGCGCTGTTAGCCATCAGTTTGTATGATCACCTTCTAATGACAATCTATGTATCAAAACCGCGCTTGATTCTATGAAAACTGAAGCGGGGTGCATATGATTATCTCATTTGATCCTTGAATGTGACTTCCGCTCCCGCAGGAAAAGAATTAACACGCTCACCAAATGCATTCGCCAGTGCTTTAATGGCATCGTCACTAGTGCAGTGGTTCAGGTAAAACAGAAGGTCCGGAAATCGCTTGTCAAGTACATTGATCACGTGATCCAGTAATTTTCCATCCGCAGTCATCAGATGCGTTCCGCCCAATACTGCAGTAATTGAACCTTTAAAGTTGCGCTCCACATGGGTAAGGGTGTTCAACAATCCGGCATGGCAGCATCCGCAAATTACCGCCAGTCCATCCTGTATTTTCAGCACCAGTGACATGTCATCACGGTATGGATCCGGCACGAATTTACCGCCCTCTCGAACATAATGCCCCGCACTGCGCCCCTCTGGCTCATCTCGATTTATGATCTCTCCAGTCGTCCATAAGCTGGGAAAAATCTCTGTCGGCTCGCTGCTCAAGCGCCAATCAGCCCGCTGCTCGTAGTCTTTCCGGCTGAATTCAAACCCGCTCATATCATATTTCCCGTCGTGCAGGGAATATCTCGGGCGGAATACATCCGCATTCGCATACACAGGCAAATTAGGAAACTTCGATAGAATCAATTCCAACCCGCTTGTGTGGTCAAAATGGGCATGGCTGATCGCCACAGCATCAAGATCCTTCTCATTAAGGTTCAGCAATGACAGGTTGTTTGATAACACATCTATTGTCTGTCCCGTATCAAAAAGTACCGTACCATATTCAGTTTCGATCCAAAACGCAAGGCCATGTTCGGTCTTGAGGTGTGTCCTTTTAAGTGCTTTGTTATCAACAACACAAATTATTTTATTCATCAGAGTTATCCTTCATCATTCATATGTAATAATACACTTTGGTACGATCCCGGCCCGCTCTATCCACCTATGGTGATAGGGATTCCATAAGCAGCGATACGGGAACGCAATTCTTCAATCTGCTCATC
>CAZBCD010000207.1:0-4186 GCA_964490205.1 uncultured Pelolinea sp.
CTCCTGTGGTATTCTTAAATAATCACGGTTGCACTTGAGACTTGAATCCAGCAGTTAATAATATATCTAGAATATTAATTAGCCGAATACGCCAATCTGTTCTTCCTTCAATAGATATCCTATACGCATTTTTTCCCCTTCTTATCCCCTTTCCCAAGTCAGGTAATTCCCTATATGGATTTTCTTCAGTTGAAGGAGGATATTTTAATAATATATGTTTTCCTTCGACAGAAATTGAATATAAATCACATTTCTCTGCTTTTAATTTTATTCGTAATTGATATAACAAATTTATCAATTCTTCTGGTGGAGGTCCAAAGCGATCATCAAACTCTTCGATCATCAAACTAATATCATCCTCATTACTTATATCAGCAATCCGGCGGTATAGTTTTAATCGCAGGGAATCATCTCTTACATATTCAGATGGAATATGTACAGGCACAGGAAGTTCTACACTGACAAGAGGGCGGATGGATTTCACCAATAATAATTTTTCAACTCGAGACTTGAATCCTTTCTCACCTTTCAGCTGCTGGACTGCCTCCGCTAATAAACGTGTGTATAAATGAAAACCCACAGAAGCAATGTACCCATGCTGGATGGTACCTAATAAATCTCCAGCTCCTCGCATCTCCAAGTCCCGCATCGCTATTGAATATCCTGCACCTAATTGAGTGTTCTCTGCAATGATTTCTAAACGTTCAAGACTTTCAGGTGTCGGCATCTTTTTCTTATGATGAAAAAAATATGCGTATGCCCGTGATGAACCACGTCCAACTCTCCCTCGCAGTTGATAGAGCTGAGCAAGCCCAAAAGTATCTGCCCGATCTAAGATCAGCGTGTTCGCATTGGGGATATCAAGCCCAGATTCAATGATGGACGTTGATAGCAGGACATCAATATCACCAGCTGTAAACTTTTTCATCACATCGGCCAGGGTTTTTTCATACATTTGTCCGTGTGCAATTCCAATTTTCGCTTCGGGAATAATTTTCTGCAGTCTGTTTGCTATAATTTCAATGGATTGAACTCGGTTGTGTACAAAAAAAACCTGCCCTCCGCGATCGATTTCTCTAATAATTGCTTTTCGGACAACACTCTCCTCATATGGTCCAGTAAATGTAAGGATCGGCAACCGTTCAGCAGGCGAAGAATTGATCACAGAAATATCACGAATGCCGGATAAAGCCATGTATAACGTTCGCGGAATTGGTGTAGCAGTTAATGTTAATACATCGATTTCCTGCCGCATTTTCTTAAAATACTCTTTATGTGTAACACCAAATCGCTGTTCCTCGTCGATGATTAATAAACCAAGGTCCTTAAAAATGACATCTTGTTGTAACAACCGATGTGTTCCAACCACCACATCAACCTCACCCACCTCAAGTTGTAAAAGGATCTTGGCCTGTTCTGAAGGTGTTCGGAATCTGGAAAGCATTTCAACGTGAACAGGAAATGGGGCTAACCGAGATCTGAAAGTTTCAAAATGCTGCTGGGCAAGAACCGTTGTTGGAACTAGCATTGCCACTTGCTTGTTATTCATAACCGCTTTAAATGCGGATCGTAAAGCCACTTCAGTTTTCCCATATCCAACGTCACCACATAATAAACGGTCCATCGGGCGATCCCGCTCCATATCCCTTTTAATCTCCACAATAGCTCTTGCTTGGTCATCAGTTTCCTGGAAGGGGAAACTGCCTTCCAACTCTGCCTGCCATTCAGTATCCTTCTGGAATGCAAATCCTTTCACGGTTTGTCTGGTAGCGTAAAGTTCAAGAAGATCATATGCGATTTCTTTTACTGCCTGTCTTGTACGACCGCGTTTATTTTTCCAATCCGCAGACCCCAACCTAGAACGCTTAGGCTGGCGATTATCTGGACCGATATAGAGGTTGATCCTATCTGCCTGATGGACAGGGACAAATAATTCGTCATCATCAGCATATTCTAAAAGTAGAAAATCCCGGTTTTTACCTTCAATGGATCGATAAACTAGACCAGCAAACCTCGCAATGCCATAATCAACATGTACAACATAATCACCGGTAGTAAGATCTGCATAAGATACTTCTGGAGATGTGGAAGTTTTACGCTTATGTCTGCGCGGTCGGGGGAGTTCCCATCCAAATAATTCGCTATCTGAAAATAAATATTGTTCCTTATCGCCTGGATACTGTACCCTCCAGCCAGCGTTTATGCTTCCTTCAATGAAAACCACTTTTTCTAGAACTGGAGAGGATGCGGAAATCCCTTCCCGCACTTCCTTTATTCGATTTATTTGTTTTGAAACGATATATACACGTTCGATTTTCTTTTTATTCTCGATGATAAACTCAAACAACGCGTCAAGACGGCTGCCGAAGCGAGGGCTGGGTGAGAAAGCGTTAGAAATCTGATGCCCGTTTTCAATCAAAGGAAATCCCAAATCAATCGAATCCCGTTGGGATATCTCATCAATTATTTCTGACCACGTGATAAAAGGAGATGGAAAACCTGAAGGAATCAATCCTGATTCTTCGTTTTCCGCCTTTATCTTTATCGATTGTGTTTCGATTTCATCTGCTGTTACATGTAAAGAAGCTGCATTATCAAATACAATTATTGAGTCTTTTGGTAGATAATCAATAAGTGTGCCTGCCGAGGGAAAAACGGCAGGTATGTGAAATTCTGACAGTTCTTCTGGTTGGCTTTTAATATTTTCTAAATTATTTATGTGTAGGATTTCTTTACCAGGTGAAATAAATACAGAATTAATTTTCCCAATTGATCGCTGTGTGGCAGGATCGAAAATCCTCATTGTTTCTATTTCATCTCCGAAAAATTCTACACGCACAGGGTTCTTGAAATTTGTCGGCCAAATATCCAGAATCCCTCCTCTTCTAGATAACTGCCCTCCTGCCACAACAATATCCACTGAGTTGTAACCATTTGTCAATAATTTCAGGATCAAATCATTAATCACAATTTCATCACTTACCTTCAATGAAAAAGAATTTAGGATGAAGTCTCTTCGTGGAATTGTCTTTGTCATCAGCGATTTTACAGATGTGAAAATTACTGATGGAGAGAAAAATTCTTTTCTTTCGGGGATATAATATTGCGCGATATCAGTTAAAGTATCTAACCGATCAAAGCGAGTAGCAGAGCTCCATTCAGATTTCTCATAAAATAGCGGCGCAGGTTCTGAGAAAATATGCCGCCGTGAATTTTCCACCCAAAAAGAAAACTCTTCAAACATAGAAAGCAAGCGATCTGACTTTGAAGTAACGAAAAGAATGGTCCGGTTAAGATCATGATGAATGGCAGCAATGAATGGTAAGCGAACGGAACGCGGCAAACTAATCAATGACTGCGATTGACTAAGTTCATATTCCGAAAGTAGATTCTGATAACCGGGTATTTTAACAAAATCAATCAGATTGTTTTCACTCATCCTGTAGAACCGAATGATTATAAAATGTCATCGCTTTTTCGATGCCATCTATTAACATAACTTCAATTGAACGAACCACAGCATTTAGAACTAGATCAAGATCAGATTCTGAGTCATGAGAGAATTTTTTTAACACGTAATCCATGGGATCCATTTTCCCGGGAGGGCGGCCGATCCCAATTCGCAATCGAGCAAATTCATCAGTGCCGATCTTTGAAATGATCGACTGCATCCCTCGTTGACCCGCTGATCCGCCTCCTTCACGCATTCTAATACTTCCAAAAGGTAAATCAAGATCATCATGGATAACAAGTAACCGATCGGGTTCAAGTTTGTAAAACCTCATGAAAGAACTGATTGCGGTGCCTGAATTGTTCATATAGGTTTGCGGTTTCACCAATAAAATGCGATTTTCAGCAAACTTACCTTCACCAACCAATGATTTGTATCGGAAGCGTGAAATTTCAATCTTCCATTCAATCGATAATTTGTCTAAAGCGATAAACCCAATATTATGCCGAGTTCTCTCGTATTCTCGTCCAGGATTGCCTAACCCAAATATAAGAAATGGTTCCATAAATTGCTTTCTTTGTCTTCTACCCAATAAATATAAGAAGTCAAAATAAATTAGTTTATCAAGATAAAAATCTTCCACAGTGTATCACATTGTCCATTATGCCCATTGAATACATAAAAACTGTCCATGGCGTCCATTATTTCCATAGTTTCCATGGTTATTGCATCTAA
>CAZBCD010000208.1:0-4173 GCA_964490205.1 uncultured Pelolinea sp.
GGTGACATTATTACTGGTGAATTTATGGTGACATTATTACTGGTGATTCACAACCTCTTCACAAAAGGGTTGACAACTGTCATACAGTATGTTATAAATTTGCCAGCATGTTTACTCAACTATTCGATAACAAAGCTAAACGAAATGCCTTAACGATCCTTCTGGGAGGAGCGGTGTTTTGTGTTAGCTGATATTGAATAGATTTAGCTGATAATAGAAAAGCCTTCCGGGAGCGTAAGGCTTTTTTGTTGCCTGCTTATAAATGAATTCAACACGGAGGAATTTATGAAATAATACAAAAAATAACGATGACCAAATAGGGGAGAAAGAATCACTTGATCTAAACAACAATTTTTTAATTTATTTTCAGTAAGTAAAGTAAGTAAAAATACAACCATACATAAGGAGAAGAAATGAAAAACACAAGTAGGATTAGTTTATTAGTATTAATAGTGGGTGTTTTTGTACTATCGGCATGCAGCGGTGCAACGGAAGTAACAGAGGAAGTATCATACGTAGATGGTATTCCCGTTTATGGATGCCTCGGTTCTGCAGAAGATGCCATTGTTGACCTGGAATGCCAGGAAATTACTATGGCAGTTGAGAATGCCTATTTGCCCTACAACTACATCGTTACAGAAACCATGCAGGCAGAAGGCTGGGATTATGATGTTTTCTCTGAAATCTGCGAACGCCTGCACTGCCAGCCGGTTTTTGTTGAGACTGTCTGGGAAACCATGATTCAGCAGGTGCAGGAAGGTCAATTCGACGTGGCTGGTGATGGGATTACGATCAATGATGAACGTGATGAGAATGGCGATTTCTCCATCGGTTATGTCAATACAGTTATGCGCTTGTTGGTAAATAGTGGCGAAGACCGCTTTACATCAATTGAAGATTTTGCCGATAACTCAGAATTGATCATGGGTACACAGATCAATACAACTAACTATGAAACCGCAGTTGAGTACCTTCCGGAAGACCGCGTAAAGGCGTTTGACACCTTCCCATTCGCAAATGCCACTTTGCTTTCTGGCGACATTGATGCCGTGATTATGGATGAGGTTGTTGGGCTTGGATACCAGGGTGAAAACGCGGAAGAATTGGAACTTCTTGGTCCAGCGATTACCAGTGATGAACTCGGATTCTATTTCCCTGAGGGAAGCGACCTGGTGGATCCATTTAATCAAGCTCTCCGATCCATGATGGATGATGGATCCCTTAATGAGATAAATCTCAAATTCCTGGGTCCGACATTTGTACTTACCTATGACGACGTTCAGTAAATATTAAAAATATACAAATGCTGGCTGGGCAAACCCAGCCAGCAAAATTTAAAATCGCATTATTTAATTGATTCAAAGAAAGATAAATATGGAAAAACCTGAGCGAAGAAGTTTCAAAGAGCGAAACAACGAATTTCCCTGGTGGCTGGTGAGCATCGGACTAGTCATTATTGTCACTTTATTATTAATCATCAATGCTCCTACCTTCAACCAAGCATTTGTTATTATGAGTGCGGGAATTGGCACAACAATTACAATCACCCTTATCGCCTATGGGATTTCACTCCTAATTGGATTAATCGCTGGGCTTGGTCGAGTTTCTTCACGAATAATCGCCAAAAATCTGGCGACTTTTTATATTGAGATAGTACGAGGGATACCAATGCTGGTTCTAATTTTTTTCACCGCATTGGTAATCATTCCAGGAGCAATTCAACTTCTCAGTTTGATCGGTGAGAAGTTTGTTGGAATCGGCTGGACATTTGTAGGTGAACCGCTTGCCGGGGTTAATATCCGTATGGTCTCAATGAGTTTTCGAGCTGTCGTAGCTCTCTCAATTACATACGGGGCATTCACCGCAGAAATATTCCGCGCGGGCATCCAATCAATTCATCCCGGGCAGATGGAAGCCGCGCGCTCACAGGGGATGAACTATGGGCAGGCGATGTGGAACGTGATCCTACCGCAGGCGATCCGAAATATGCTGCCGGCGCTCGGCAATGATTTCATTTCTATGTTGAAGGATTCATCCCTTGTATCCGTGCTTGCTGTCCGGGATGTGACCCACCTCGCACGATTATACGCAGGAGGTTCCTTTCGGTTCACTGAAGCGTATACGACTCTTGCGGTTCTATACCTCTGCATGACTATTCTACTTTCACTAATTGTCAAATATATCGAAAGGCGGATCTCAACAAATGACGAATCCTAATGGAAATCACATGATCGAGATTAAAAATCTAAACAAATGGTTTGGCGATCTTCAGGCGCTGAATAATGTCAACCTCACAGTGCAACAAGGGAACGTGATGGTTATAATCGGGCCCAGCGGATCTGGCAAATCAACGCTTTTACGATGTATCAACTACCTGGAAACACCCACGGATGGTGAAGTTCGATTCATGGGAAACTTGCTTGAAGAAAATGATAAAAACCTTAACAACCACCGCGCGGAAATCGGAATGGTTTTCCAGAGTTTCAATTTATACGCTCACCTATCTGTGCTTGATAACATCACGCTCGCGCTGAGAGTGGTTAAGAAAACTGACCGAAAAACCGCCGAAAAGATCGCAATAGCACAGTTAGAAAAAGTGGGTATTGCCGAAAAAGCAAACAAGATGCCCCTGCAGATTTCAGGTGGACAGCAGCAGAGGGCAGCGATTGCGCGCGCTTTGGCGATGAGACCGCAACTAATGTTGTTTGATGAACCCACCAGCGCGTTGGATCCAGAAATGATAAAAGAAGTTCTGGATGTGATGATGCTGCTGGTTGAAGAAGGCCTCACAATGGTCATTGTGACCCATGAAATGGGCTTTGCCCGCGCAGCAGCTGATGAGGTGATCTTTATGGATTACGGGCGAATAGTCGAAAGAAATACTCCTCATGGACTGTTTAATAATCCTAAAAGCGAGCGCGCCAAATTATTCTTATCACAAATATTACATAATAATTAGCCGAGATATCCTCTCTATAAAGCATTGAACATAACGAAAGTTATGTTCAATGTGATTAATAAGAAAACTCTCATATGGAAGTGGAAAAAAGTGACACTCTTTACATAACCACAATTTTTAATAGATAAAAGAGAACATCTATGAGGAAAAAAGGTATTAGCCAATTTCGGTATTAACTGATGGCGCCTCTGTTGGAATAGCAGTATCGGCTACCATCGCCATCGCCTGCAAAGTAGCTTCAACCTGTGTAGCTACATGGTCTATTTCTGCTGGCGTATTGCTACCCCCGCACGCCGATAAAACAATCACCAATAACGCTATGACTAATACAATGCTTAACGATCTGTTGTTTTCTCTTTTCATATTAATCTCTCCCTTCTAACTAATGCTATTGAAAAATACAAGGTACCTGGTTTCCATGAAGAATGGGATAGTTGTGTGCAGGACCGGTATGCTTCGTAAAATAAATAGTTGGCAATGCTTGCAGCTCACATTAGCCTCAGGGAACGGATAGGGGGTGTGTAAATAGAACATCCTGCGGAAGGATTGGCCATCCACACATAAGCTGATGGTTCACCTGTCTATCGGTCTCAAACCAATTTTTTACGATCAGTAGTTCTGCGTTAAGGATCGACCCACTGGCTGCACCGCGCAGAGTGTTATGAGAAACGCTCACCATGCGGAAATCGAGGATCGGGCACGCACGAATGCGCCCGACTGACACAGACATGCCATCATACGCTTGGCGGTCTTTACACGGCTGCGGACGATCTTCCTCTTGTCGGACGATGAGTATTTGTTTTGGCACACTGGGCAAATCTGGCATATCTTCAATCCCATTAAAATTTTTCAAAACTGAAATAATTTCTTCACGGGATGGTTTCTGCGCAAACGCTAACGACAAGCAAATTGTATGGCCTTCTTTGACATTGACCCGATTAGCCTGTGCGCTGATGGTTATATTCCCGGCAGGCTTCACTGAC
Organism: uncultured Pelolinea sp.; assembly: GCA_964490205.1. Lineage (GTDB taxonomy): Bacteria > Chloroflexota > Anaerolineae > Anaerolineales > Anaerolineaceae > Pelolinea. The sequence continues at coordinate 3,943 of CAZBCD010000208.1, forward strand.
GCTCTTTTCACCGCTAATACATTCCAGCACTACTTTGGCTTTGAATTCTGGTTTAAATGTCCTGCGTGTTCGCATGTCTGCACTCCTATATTATTAATTATCCCATCTGTCCAATTTAAGGGGTGCACTACATAGATATAATTTAAAAAAAGCTGAAAATACCGCCACTAATAAATACGCTGGATTCAAGTCTCAAGTGCAACCGTGATTATTTAAGAATACCACAGGAGA
>CAZBCD010000209.1:0-4163 GCA_964490205.1 uncultured Pelolinea sp.
AGAATATTTCCGTGTGCAGGGATTATTCCGCGAAGGAACAGATGAGCAGATTGAATACACACAAACGTTTGGCTTTGATCTGGGAGAAGTTGAACCTATACTCGCCGGGCCCAAACGCCCTCAGGATATTTTTGCTTTTTCAAACGCTGAGAAAACATTCAACGCATCCCTTGCGGCGGAAAAAGGGGTGCTTGGTTTTGGAGTACCTCAAGAAAAATTATTAGAGCAGATTGTTGTAGAAATTAACGGTGAGAAACATACCATTTCGCACGGTGCGGTGCTGATCGCGGCCATCACCTCCTGCACGAACACATCTAACCCCACAGTGATGATAACGGCCGCCCTGATGGCAAAGAATGCCGCCGAAAAAGGGCTGCGGTGCAAACCCTGGGTTAAAACCAGTTTTACTCCCGGGTCACGTGTGGTGGATGCGTATTTGGAAAAAGCCGGGTTGTTACCCGGATTGAACGTATTGGGATTCAACATCGTCGGCTATGGATGCTCAACATGCATCGGGAATTCAGGGCCCATCGACCCTGCGCTATCAAGAGCGGTGCGGGAAAACAGCTTGATAACAGCATCCGTCCTTTCCGGGAATCGCAACTTTGAAGGGCGTATCCATCCTGATATTCAGGCGAATTTCCTGGCTTCGCCGCCATTGGTCGTCGCGTACGCACTGGCAGGAACGATCGCTTTTGACTTTGTAAATACTCCCCTTGGTACAGGTAAGAATGGGCAACCAGTGTTCTTCCAGGATATCTATCCTGCAAACAAACAGGTTGCGGAGATCGCCGCAGCTGTAATTCCCAGCCATTTATACACAAAGAATTACGCGGATATTTACAACAGCAATGAGCGCTGGAACACTATGCAGTACCCGGAAGATGTTGTTTTCAACTGGGAGGAAAATTCATCGTTTATCAAAGAACCGGGGTTTCTTTTCGATGGATTTGGTGGAGGCAGTGCTTTAAGAGATATTGAGAGCGGATACACTCTGGCACTCTTGGGGGATTCGATCACCACAGACCACATTTCCCCTGCCGGACGAATTTCGGCAGATATTCCAGCAGCATTATATCTAATGGGAAAAGGTGTGCGGCCAGAAAATTTCATCTCGTTTGGCGCTCGCCGCGGCAACCATGAAGTAATGGCACGCGGGACTTTCAGCAATCCCCGCCTGCGGAATAAAATGGCGAAAGGGGTGGATGGCGGGTTCACCATCCACATTCCCAGCGGTGATATGCTTTCTATATACGATGCAGCCCAGCGGTACATGGAAGATCACATCCCACTCATCATTATCGCGGGAAAAGCGTATGGCACAGGGTCCAGCCGTGATTGGGCGGCCAAGGGAACCTATTTACTGGGAGTGCAGGCAGTCATCGCCGAATCATATGAACGCATCCACCGTACAAACCTGGTCTGTATGGGCATCCTGCCGCTGCAGTTCAAGAAACATGAAACCGCTGACATGCTCAGTTTAACGGGATTAGAACAATTCACGATCAAGGGAATTCCTGCCATTAATAAATCAAATGCGGAAGTATCAGTTTCGGTGGTCAGAGAGGATGGGAGCAGTCATTCATTTGACACCACCGTGCGAATTGACACACCGTTGGAATTAGAATACTTCAAAGCGGGCGGGCTGATGCGGAAACTGCGTGCTGATTTCTGAGGATGAGAAGCCATCATCCGATTATAATTTGGTTATGAATAAATGGTATGTAATTTTCATTTGCATTATCACCGGGATTGGCGCTTTTTCTTCCTGTGCTCCGGCGGGACAGCCAATACAACCCGAATCTGTAGATACGCTTGAACCGATTGAAGGTGCTACAACACAAGGCGCATATATGATTATTACACCTACGCCAACAGAACTGCCTTACCTCATTCGCCCGCTGGACTTCTCAAAGGTCGCAGTGTTTTGCGCCGCAGAGCCATCCGCCAGCCCTTTTTCACTTTCATGTGCTGAAGACGGCCTCACTGTTTCCCAAACGGAAAGCAGGCGCAAAACAGATATTTATTTGCTGCGGGAAGAACCGCTTACTTCTGAGAGATTCAGTTTGACGGCAGATGTCAAATCACAGCCATTTGAGATGGATGTACTTGACCAGAATCAGTTCGGTTTTTATTTCACCAAACCCAGTGGAAATTCCTATGCCCTGCGCGTACAGGGGCAATATATAAGTTTTGAGGAATGGGAAATCACGGATAGCATTGAAGTGGTTGACGCATACAATAAAACCTTCGCTCCAGCGCTCTACTCCCCTGGGCGCAGCAATAATTTCCGATTAACCTGCGGTTGGGACTTCTGTAAACTATTTGCTAACAATACCCTTGTTGCCCATTCACCATTTGGAACAGGAGATGGTATCAACGCACTGGGGTTTTTCACTGCTTCTGCCTGGGATCAGCAATTCGGCAGCGTCACACTGAATAGCCTTAATGCAATAGAACTATCAGGGAACCTCCCAGAATTACAGCACTTTTATCTCATGGATGACCTTTCCAGCGATCATGGAACGTTCTCTCAAATGGGATTAAGCGGTGCATTCAGTGAATTTGAAAAAGATGGATTCCACTTTTCACCGGTGATTCCGTACGGATATTATGCCGCTAAAGCCGATCCTTCTCTGGCAGATGTCTCCGTCACTGTAGTTGTTAATATGGAAATTGATCCGGGTGTGAAAGCAACTCGATACGCTGGAGTGGTCTGCCGATCCAGTCTGGAAGGAAAGTATTTGGCTGTCCTGCGTGCGGATGGTACATACACAATCTTCCGAGACACAATTAAGCGCCCCTTTGCCCTTTTAGCACAGGATCATATAGAAGGAATCCAATCCGGAAGGTTAGACAACACGATCCGTCTGGATTGCACCGGCGATACGATCTCATTGTATATCAACGGCACATTAGTAGAGTCATTCACAGACAACCGTTACGGGGTACGCTACGGGCGGACAGGGTTATTTACCAAAGCAGGCGGCGCGCCCTATTCAGACGCAGTTATTTTTAGTGATTTTTTAATTGAAGAGATCAGATAGTATTGTTAGTAATTGCCAGGCAGGAAAATTCGTAATTATCTTTCAACCGATATCGCGTAAGCCCTCCCATAAGTAGTCAAGCGTCTGCAGGAATGTCTTGCTGCGCATGTTCCACGCTTGCACGCTGATATGAAACCCATCCCGGTAAGTGTCAATCCCATGATTCCACAGCGGCTGTGCTGCCGCCCACCAATTCCACAGAGGAATATCATATTTATACGCCAACCGCGCTGTGGTGAGGTTCAGTGAATGGTCTTTCTCAATATTATCCGCTTTAGTTGCCAGAATCGGGACCGAGCCCTGAGCAATAGTGTACTCAATGATCTGACGCATATAGCGTTCATATACTTCCGGGGTTCTTCCAGAAAACCAGAATTCTAAACTGATCAGAACGAATGTCGGGCGGGTGATGCGCAGTTCACATTCTAATGGCGTCTCATCCGGCAGGCAGATATCCGGGTCTGCCCAGAGGGGGGAAAGTACAGCGGCGGCGTTGAAACCATATTGTGTAGACTGGCCGTCCCGGTCGAAATAACCCTGGAAATTCTCGATCGTATCATGAAGGTCATCAATACCAGTCAGGCCCTCATAGTTTCCTGGATGGTCAAAGAATCCCAGGAAAGACTGTTTCACATTCTGGCAATCGCCCACTTTAGAGAACGCCCGCGGATTGTTTCCCATGGCAATGCCCTTTCGGTAAATTTCTCGCGCGGTTTCAGTCACTTCCGGAATGACCGGCCAATCCTGCCAGTCATCAGGAGTAAGGCGTGTATCTTCGGTAGGGGTAAGTGTCACTTCTGGTGCTGAAGATCCCTCAACGATCATCGTTTGTGTCGCGCTGACATATGGCTGTGAGTGCATTTCATCCCCAACAGGTGCAGCGAACTCCGGTTCTGGTTGAGGAGAACACCCGATTGTATATAACAGCAGCAAAGAGAATATAATCTTTTTTCGTTTCATTCCCTCAATTTTACCAGTGGCAAACCATCGGAAATAATTTAAACCCATTTATTTTAGGTGTGTTTTCTATTTCGATCTTAATAATAAGGTATACACTAATAATTACTTGAATTCAACTAGTAAGTGCAACTTTGCAAGTGTTAGAGAGGTAAGCTG
>CAZBCD010000210.1:0-4158 GCA_964490205.1 uncultured Pelolinea sp.
ATATCCAAATAACACCCCCATTCTTGCAGGGGGAATCCTTAGAAAAATTAGTACAGGACGGTATTCTTCACCAAGGAGCTTTAAAATTTGCACGGTCTGATAAGGGAAACATAAATTCAAAACCTGTTTTACCCTATCAACATCAGGTAGAAGCTATTAAAAAAATACATGAAGGCCGGAACATCGTTGTAGCAACGGGAACCGGATCAGGCAAGTCCTTCGCTTTTGGCATCCCGATTGTAACCACTGCATTGAAAATGAAAGAGAAGGGAATCAGCGGTATTAAAGCGGTGATTGTGTACCCCATGAATGCCCTGGCAAATAACCAGTATGATGATTTCACCGAACGGCTGCATGGATCTGGCTTAACCATTGCCCGTTATACAGGAGACACAAAGATCAATCCGGATCAAGCCTTGTCTCAATACCGCAATCTGACAGGTAGAGAAAGACCGTATAACTGTGAGATTCTTTCTCGTGAAGAGATACAGAAGAATCCTCCAGATATTCTGATGACCAACTATGTGATGTTAGAGCTTTTGTTAACACGATTTGAGGACCGAACACTTTTCCGGCACCAAGGAGTGCTCAAGTATTTAGTTTTAGATGAAATTCATACATATAGCGGCAAGAGAGGTGCCGATGTATCTGCATTAATTCGTCGATTGAAGCAGCATACTGGTACGATTGGGCATTTAACTTGTATTGGCACCTCTGCGACAGTGGAAAGCAGTAAGGGAGAAAGTGCACAGGAAGCTGTATCAAAATTTGCATCCGAACTTTTTGGGGAAAAAGTGTCAACGGACGATGTGGTTGGAGAAACGTACGCGCCGTTATCGGAAACAGTGAATCCTCAAACTGAGCAAATCCTCAAATATCTTCAAACTGGCCCCAAGACAGTTCCTCAGCTGGCAAACGAGATCGGATTGACAGAAGAGGATTTAATTAACCTGGTTGTTAAAAATACAGAATTGCCAATAAAAATTCACGCCTTTTTTTCACAAGGGCGCCCAATACATTCGTGTATTAGCAAAGCAAAACACCTTAATGATCGTGGTGAACGGCTGTGTCCAATATGTGCTGATGAAGATAAAAAATCCCCGACCTTCCCACAGGTCTTTTGTCGAAGCTGTGGTGCTGAATATTATAGCGTTACCTTATTTGAAGACGGCAGATTTGCTCCCGCAGAATTGGATATGGCTGGGGCTGAAGGACGGACGGGTTATTTACTTATCTTGGACTCTGAAAGTGAAGGACATGAGGATATTGAATATCCGGAAACCTGGTTGACCCCTACAGGAAAAATAAGAAAGAAATTTAAAAAACTCGTGCCGAGTTTCCATACGGTTTGCCGCCATTGTGGGGAGATCGATCCAACATGCGGGCATGAGAAATATAAAGCACTGTTCATCCCGATGCCATTTTTATTTTGCCCGGAATGCGGTGTTGAGCATGACCGGCGCCAGCGCGAATATAGCAAACTCTTCAGTTATGGTACAGTCGGGCGTTCAACTGCAACAGATATCATTTTAGGCGCAGAAATGCGCAATTTGCCTGAAGGCCAACAAAAGATCATCACTTTTTCTGATAATCGCCAAGATACAGCCTTGCAGGCAGCCCATATCAACAGTATGTCAAACAGGATGCAATTCAGACGCCTGTTATTCAATACTTTAAAAGAAAATAAAGCATCACTTCAGGATAACCATTTCATCTATTTTTCCCAAATTGGACTTGAACTTTTTAAAACGCTAGAAAATCATAAAATGATGCCGCCTTTTGATTCAAACCAACAGCGTCGATATGGACATGCCGCTCAACAAATGGATAAGAATTATCAGCGGTATTTACTATTTCTCACTTTACGCGAGCTTGAGGGCACAAAACGCCGAATTCACCAGAATCTCGAGGATATTGGGGCTTTATATGTTGGTTATGATGGTTTAGATGAATTTTCAGCAGATGCGGAAGCCTGGAACGACTTGCCGTTATTGGAACAGATGTCAAAGGAAAAGCGATTTGACATTTTAGAAGGCATTATGGATATGATGCGCTTGAGATTGGCGATGAAATATGATGCGATCATTCGCCCAGATCAATTTAGCACTGAGATTATTGAAAGAATTAACCCTGCTGTACATGTTCATGATGGCGAATTCTACGGAGCGATAGGTTTCAGTAATGATGCGCCAGAAGGGAAGAAACATAAAGTTTATAAAATCTCACATCCAAATACCCGGATGAATCGCTGGATTCGCAAATTCCTTACCTTATCAACAAGCCAGACAGAAGAATTATTGAACAACATTGTTAAAAAGTTATTTAAAACTGGCTTTCTAGTGAAACATTCCATATATGGTTTTGGGGGCGCATCTGGAACGCTGTATATGATAGACCCTGAAATTATCACGCTGCAGATTGATGAATCAATAAAAAAACAAGTATGCCCTCGCTGCCTAACCGTATACCGTTTTTCAGAAATCAAATCTTGTTACAAAACGACATGTAAATCCAATATCGTTGAAAGGGATATCAGTCAGAATTATTTTCTGAAAATGTATACGCTTCCGTTGGAAAAAGCTGTCAGCCTGAAAGCAGAAGAACATTCCGGCCAAATTGGCGGTGATGATCGGATAAAAATTGAGCAACGTTTTAAAGACCCTGAGAGTGATCTCAATGTGATAGTTTGTACACCAACAATGGAGTTAGGGATTGACATAGGCGATTTGAATGTAATTGCTTTACGAAATATCCCACCATCACCTAGTAATTATGCACAACGATCTGGACGTGCAGGCCGAAAAGGCCAGGCATCTTTGATTACAGCATATGCTGGCGTCGGTTTTGCCCGAGGGCCACATGACCAATACTTTTTCCGATTTCCAGAAAAAATGATTTCTGGAGTCATATCAGCTCCAAGATTTCGATTGGATAATAAATATCTCATTATTACCCATATTCATTCTCTGATTCTTGAAGTGCTTGGGATGGGTATTGAAAATCCGATTGATGGACATTTATTTAAGGGGCTGAAACTCCCTGCAAGACCTCAGGAAATTATGGATATTGATCATGACAAATATCCAATGTTCCCGGATTTAAGGGATACATGGCAGAAAGCGATAAATACATATCACCTTGATATTGAGAAAGCAGTTACAGAAGCGTTTAGGCAAGAGATAGACCAGTTTGAATGGTTTACTAACGAATTTATTGAGAGCATAATCAATAACTTTGTCAACGATCTGGACAATGCATTTAATTACTGGCGGAGCGAATACCAGAGTCTATATCAAGAGGGCAGAGAAATAGATAATCACCTATTAACTATCCAGGGGGATAAAGTGCGAGTGGCTCGGATGAATGTCATTGCCGCAAAATTGGCTGCAATGCGCAATGGTAAAAAAGATTGGTACGCATATCGCTACTTGGGGTCACAGGGTTTTCTACCTGGATATGCTTTTCCTCCACAATCGGTGTATCTATCTTTTTATGACAGTGAAAATGAGATTGGACGAAATCCGAGTATAGCGATTTCGGAGTATGCCCCAGGTAACTATATTTATTATCGCGGTAACAGCTATAAAATCATCGGCGCGAGAGCTCAAACATTGAATCTAATACCTTCCACAAATAAGGTACTCATTTGCCCTGAATGCGGCAAAGTTTATATCGGTGATGAAGATACGAATCGTGCGAGGTGTGATTGTGGGTATGATTTGCGCTTAACTCATCCCGAGTTGGGGATGAGCATGTGCAATATGTATGCGAGACCCGATGCGAAAATTTCCGCTGATGAAGAAGAGCGAAGAAGGTTGGGATATGAAATTAGTCAGCATTTTCGTGGTGGGGGTAATCAGGCTTTGTATTCAATGACTAATGGCGGTGAAAATGTAGGTGAACTGCTTATTGAGAACAATGGCGATATTTTCATAATGAATCATGGCCAGAGGTTGCCCGATGGAAATATTTTTAGATTTGCTTTGTGTTCAAAATGCAACCGGTGGCTGTTATCTGAGAAGAATATAGAAGAGCACTGTTCAACACCAAGCGAGAAAGGGAAATGTATTGCAAATGCTCGCAAAGAAGATATATTGCGTGATTTTGGACTGACCCATGAATTTAAAAGCGATGTACTAGTCATAAAAATCAAATTAC
>CAZBCD010000211.1:0-4143 GCA_964490205.1 uncultured Pelolinea sp.
TCAATCAAAATCTCTTTCTCTAAATTTAGATGGCGTAAGGAAAGAGATTTTGGATATTATGTATATTATGTCTACATAGTGACAAAAGTAGGGGCAAAAAATTCTATTATGTCTATTGTTTCTATTGTTTCTACTCAGGTTGCACCACGGTTGCACCATTTGCATAAGAAGGAAGGGCAGCTAGGCACACTAAAAATTAAGTATTTTTATTCTTTTCCCTCATATATCATAAAATTTCTGGTTTGGGTTTGTTGTCAATGCATCCATTACTTCCACCCTATATCACTGAATTGCTCCGGAAAACTCGAATCTATAATTTTAAATTCTTGTATTTGAATTATCGTTTATTTTTCATTTAAGTTTCAATATCTTAAAACATTGATCAACATCAAAGTTTTTATATGAACCAATTGAAGATATGCTTACAGCTGCAAAAGCATTTCCCCAACGAATTGCATCATGGATATTTTCGCCTTTTGATAGTGCGAAAATAAATCCTGCATCATAAACATCGCCTGCACCTAAAGTATCTACGACATTAACTTGAAAAGCATCCGCATATAAACATTCACCACTTGGTAAAACTGCAAGAGAGCCTTTTTTTCCTAGCCGGGCTATTACCGTCTTCTCCCCAATACCAATCTTTTTTGCTGCAACCTCTGCGTTTTTATTTCCTGTCAGGGGAAAGAACTCCTCATCGGCAGATCCAAGCACATATGTCGCATATCTGATAGCTTTCCAAACACTACTAAGATAGTCTGCTGGCATTTTGTCTTTTCGTGGGCGCAGGTTCAGATCCAATGAAATGGGGATATTTCTCTTTTTAGCCAACCGCATACTATCAAGCAGTGTAACTCTTGCGGTTGGCTCTGATAAGCACGACCCAGATGCATGCAGCCAAGAGATCGAGTCTAGAAAATTAGTCTTCCGGTGGCTTATCTCTAATAATCCTGCAGCAAAATCCTTTGCGGGATATATTGAAAAGAAACGCCTTCCATCCTTTGTTGCTGCCACCGTGCATAATAAAGTAAATACTTCCTCAAGTTCAACAATTTGTGAAACTTCCACGCCAATATCTGAAAGTTCTTTTTTGAAAAATTTTCCGAACGCATCTCTTCCAACTGCACCAAAGAAAGCTGTTGGCATCCCCACCTTTGCTAAAGCGCCTGCTGTGTTTCCACCTGTGCCACCTGCAAATAGAGTTGACTCCGGGCTGGCAGACATTATTTGCATCTCTTCCAATTCAGCCAAATTCATATACATATCAACCGCAGGATCAGCGATTATCAGAACTTTTTGTGATTTCACTATAAATCTCCATGTGCAATTTCAATAAATTTCTTAACTAACCTGGGGTCTTTCCTTCCGTATGCACGGTCAACATTTGTTTGAGAGTAAGTATCTACGCCCCATGGTTTTACAATTTCAATCGCTTCTTGAACATTCTCAGGTGACAAACCTCCAGCCAAAATAACCGGTATTTGTACAGTTCGAACCAATTCAGCGCTTAATTGCCAATCATGTATCTGCCCTGTTGCACCAATATCATTCGCCTCTGGATCGGATGTGTCCAATAAGAAATAGTCACTCACTGGCTGATATTCACGTGCAGTTTGGATCGGATCACCATAATTCATAATGATCGTTTGCATAATCTTCACTTTTGGAGCACTCTTCCTGATCTTCATGACGTCATTAACAGGAATAGGGGATGTTGCCGCTAAATGAACGGCATCTGGATTTACATTGCTGACCATCTCGAGTACTTGTTCCACCTCTTGCGTAATTGTTAGGGTTACGCGCATAATATTTGTTGGAACACGGTCGAATACTGCATGCGTCTCATCATAATTAAGGCCGACTGACATAAGCCCGAAACCATCACATACCAGCCCGATAAAATCTGCTCCAGCATCACAAGCAATTTCAGCGTCATCCGGGTGATTAAGATAAATTTGAGTTTTCACAGTCATTGTTATCCTTTATTCATTTCCGGGTACGCCTTCAATAACTGATCTCGCAATCGTATCTTTACCTTTTCAGGGATAAAGGCAGCATTAATTGCATTTAAATTTGTTTGTCTGAAGTTGTTCACAGTCCAACCAAATGTATTCACTAGTTGTTCGTACTCCTTTGTCAAAGTAATATTTGTGATACCACGTGTATCTGTATTGATACCGATGTTTACCCCCATATTAAAGAGCAAATCAACCGGATGTTCCTCCAATGAAGGTACCGAACCAGTTTGAACATTACATTGCGGGCATACTTCCAAGTGGATGTTTTCCTTTACAAGGTGATCGATCAATTTAGGATCTTCAATACTATGGATTCCATGTCCGATGCGAGAGGGTTGGAATTTCTTCAGTGTCGCCCATACACTTTCCGGTCCAAGTGCCTCTCCTGCGTGTGCGGTTCGAGGAATCTCCCTTTCAATGGCGTATTGAAAAGCATCAATATGAGAATCAAGAGGAAAATCTGCTTCATCACCTGCGATATCCATCGCTGCAACATATGAACCCTGGAAATCCTCCACCAATTTCACAACCTCCATGCTCATCTCTGCGGTATGATGGCAGAGAGTACACAGAATGATGCGTGCTTCAATCCCACTTTTCTTAACTGATTGTGATGTAGCTGCTTCAACCGTTTTAACTATCTCAGTAAGCCCAAGACCTTTTTGTGTGTGCAGGTGCGGAGCGAACCGAATTTCTGAATAAAGAACATTCTCGTTTTTCAATTGCTTAAAAAGATCTTCAACCGCGATTGTTAATGCCTCCTTTGATTGAAGCAGATCTACGCAATTTTTCGTGAATTCGAGATAATGTGATAGGTTTGTGCATCTTTGAGGAGCAACGTACATAGCTAAATACTCATCTTCGCTTGTCCCTGGCTTCAGTATGTTTACCGCTTCTAAACTCAAGATGCAATCAAGATGGCTGTGTAATTCTGTCTTCGGGATTTCTTTTAAATTGGTCACCGAGTGTTCTCCTTAGTGATTTTTCCTCAATATAATATTTAATTGGACTCATCACAAGAGCCAATTATTACTATATTCTTGGTGCCAATTAGATAAATTTTTTATTGATTATTGATGATTTCTACCAATTGAGATACACCCCACTCAATATCGTCTGGAATGCAAGCAGCAAATCCTAATACAAGGCCATTCCTTTTTGTTTCCCCATAATAAAAACGTGAAAGAGGTAGGGCTTCAATTCCTCGCTTAGCGGCCTCTAAATATACAACTTCATCGCTAATCCTGTTTCCTAAGAATGCGCACACATACATTCCACAGTCTGACAAGCCCATGTGGATACGGTTGGAATCATGGGCGGAGAAAGCGTTGATTAATACATCACGGCGTTCTCCGTACAATTTACGCATTCTTCGGATATGACGCGTAAAATGACCTGCAGAAATAAAATCAGCGATGATAACTTGGTTCTGTGTAGGTAAATGAATATCAATTGCTGTACCTGCATTGATAAATGCTTCGCAAAGACTATCTGGTACTACCGCATAATCCAGGCGAATACCCGGAAATAGTGTCAAGTTGAAAGTTCCGCAATATATAACCCGCCCATGGCGGTCAAGCCCTTGTAAGGCTGGAAGGGGTCTCTGATAATACCGATATTCGCTATCATAATCATCCTCAATAATCCATGCGTCATTCTTTTCTGCCCAGGTTAGGAGCGCCATCCGCCGTTTTAGACTAAGCGTACTTCCAAGAGGAAATTCATGTGATGGAGAAACATAAACTATTTTGGCCTCGGGTGCGATCTCAATCGCTTTTTCAACATCCATGCCATTCTCATCTACTGGAATAGGAATTACTTCATTCCCGGCTACCTTAAATGCACGAGTAGCACCAGGGAAACCTGGTTCTTCTACCCATACTTTATCGTCTTTGTCAGATAGAAGTTTTGCTGCCAGATAGACCATTTTCTCTGTTGCGGAAATAATCATCACCTTTGAACCCGCACAACGTACAGCCCGTGCTGTAGTCAAGTATTCTGCCAGTGCAGTTCTCAATGGCTCGTAACCAGCTGGATCTTGCGGGAAATCAAATATTTTTTTATTGTCATAAAATGTATTAAGGATTGATGTGGCGTAAAGCCGCCACATAATCTCAGCTTGAAC
>CAZBCD010000212.1:0-3415 GCA_964490205.1 uncultured Pelolinea sp.
ACCAGTTCTTTTCCGCCTCAAGCCTTCTTGTTGGCTTGAGATTTACCTGCTCGCAGTGACCGTACAGGTTTGCGAACAAGTATGCGAATATGTTAGGCGCGACCCCATTTCTGAAAAAAGATAATAAGTCACTTAAAGCAAATTGAGTGTTTCTAATAAGAATAGATATGGTTTTGAGAAGCAGGATGAATCTGTGCGAGTGATTCAGTTTCTATTTTACTAATTGTTTTCCCTTGAGATCTGGTTATTTTGTGAATAATTCTGTTAACTCTCTCAGAAGTTAGATCTTTCTGTTTTACCTTCAATGACCAGATAGATGCAAGGCGATCATCCGCTGTTTTCACTGTAAATTGGCGCACCTTCTGCTTTGTGAGGTGCTGAATAAAACTTTCCCATTGTTCATGTAATGGAGAATAAAGCGGATACTGTATATCTGCCTGTTTATTGTGCTTGATCTGCTCTGGATCGACATAACCCAACACGCGCGATAGCACTTCCGCATCTGCACGTGAGACGCGGAAGGAGACGATAGTTTGGGCATTCCCTAAAGCTGTCTGAAGTCTGGGATTGAGCTGCGCGATGCTCTGGTTAGCAAGGATCATATGCAACCCGAATTTCCTCACTTGGGAGAGCATCTGGCTGAAGGTCTCAGCTGAACCGGGATGGCAGGCAAAATCCTGGAATTCATCTATGTAAAGGTAATAAGGTTTTCTTTCAGTAGTGTTCGCTCTGGCTCGGGATAAAGCTGCTTGCTCAAATCCGGTCACGATCAATGTTCCAAATAGACGTTTTGTCTCATCGTCACACTCTCCAAGATCAACCAAGAGAATCTTGCCTGCATCCATGATCTTCTTGATATTGATGCGATTCTCTTTCTGATTAAGCATATAGAATAGATTGGGATTATCTGTAAGCGCGTTGACCTTGTTGGTTGTGCTGCTGGTCATGCTGGATCGTTCTCTTCCCCACCTGTCGAATTCATTATGGAAGAATGCCTGGCAATCATGTTTCACTTTCTGATCAGGTATCTGCTCAATCAATTCATTGCGGTAATCATCATCTGTTAACAGGTTATAGAGATCGCATAAGGTATTCTCGGTTTCGATCAGTACGGCTAAACCTGCGCGCATGATCTGCTGAAAACGCGGCGGCTCGAGCAAAGTGCGAGACCAGGCTCGCATGAATGAAGAGATCACACGCTGGGCAACTTCGTATGTCTCAATCTGCGAATCAGGTTTTTTCAGCACATTAAACGGGATGATGTAATCCCTCCTGCGTGGTGATACATACATCAATTTGTCAAAGTTGGATTCATTTCTGAAGTATCCAGAGGCAATTAATGACTGCAGGATATCTTTTGCCAGATCGCCATGTGGATCAACGAGTGCGCATCCTCTTCCAGCATGAATATCCTGCAGGATGCAATTTTGCAGGAATTTGCTCTTTCCCCTACCGGTGAGACCAACAACATATGTATGAAATTCTCTTACATGCGAACTGACTTTAAATTTTGGAAAGAAGTCCAGCGATCCTGTTCTCCCCAGGACCAAATCATCCTTGCTGCTCTTACTGAAAATTCTTCTAACCATAAAACCAGTATGATGTTCATTATTACTGGCTGCGTTTGTATCCTTTTCCGACCTTATAAGCCATCTTTGTCAATGCCTGTGTGAAATCGTGAATATCTTCCTGGAATACCAGGATCGTGTTTCTCACCGATTCATTATTGTTTTTATTGATATGGCTTTCCGTTATTCGTAAATAAGGTTTTCCATCTTTCGTGTTCTCAAGATCCAAGAAATAGGTTCTTCCTTTAGCTTTAACAGTTTCGCTCTCTCGTTCAGCGTTCATGTCCCTCACCCCCCTTCTGATTTCCAGCGGATGTCTCTGCTGGGATAATTCGATTAATCCTTTATACAATCTCCCTGCGTGAATCAATAGATCATCAATGGTGATGACCTTTTCCTTCTTCTTAAATCGTAATATTTCCTTCTCCCCACCTTTCGCCATAATAATGACTTTCAAATTAACATATTGTGCGACCTAAAGTCAAACGGAAAATTGCCACTTGACAGAAAGACCGTCCAGAATCTATATTAATTTTGCTGGCGCAAAATTTGTTATTTAAAAAATTTCTTGCTTTAGATTTCAAATAACCAATTAGATTCTTGATCAACGCCTTGGTAATTCCGGGGCGTTTTTGTTTCCCTCTTTACCTGCCGGTCTTTTTTCCCGGCAGCGTTGGCCTGTTAGCTTTCTGGTTCGGGTCTCCCCTAGGCCGTAGTGACTCATGGTCACACATCCTTTCGGATGGATTTAGCAGACGATCATCTCCTACTCACTAACAGGACTTGTGTTCATAAAATACATGGTCAATTAAACAGTTGTCAAGATGAAAAAAGATGCATGATAGCATGCTTTAATGAAGGCATTCAATCTTTCTTTCATGCCTTCTGTAATTCAATAATTCTGGAAAGGATGCAATCCTTCTTGTTTGAATTAAAGTCTTGAATGATGAAATTAATCGCGATACGCGCAATCTCATTTTCGGATAAGCGATATTTCTTCATGCGATAGTGATAGATGATCTCAACCAGAACAGTTTTTTCCTTCTCGGTAAGGCGATAGGTGCATACTTCCTTTCCAATCTCTCGGATGGCTTTTGCAATGTCTGCTATCATGGCGTCATGATTGCATGATGGTTTGCTGTCATGCTTACTTGGTGGTTTATTCTTATCACTCGAAGCACTAGATTTCTTTATCGATACACTATTTAGGAATAGGGGGCTATCTGCGAGACCTGTTTTCTTCATCAGGATAGCATCTCCTTTACCAATTTTTTGTATGCCAGTGCACCATGACTTCGGGGTGCATAATCGAATACATGAGTATGATTGGAGTGAGCTTCCTCTAAACTCACGTTCTTGGGAATGACAGTTTTAAAAACCGATTTTCCATAGTAATTGCGCAATTGTTTTTCCACATCCTTTGACACGTTTGTGCGTTCGGTAAAAGTGCATAAGACACCTAAAATGTTTAAACCTTTGTTTAAATGAGTTTGTTTCACCATCTGGATGGTTTCTTGGAGCTGCACCAATCCAGTCAGCGCAAAGAACCCAGTGGATACAGGAATGATCAGCTTTTCACTTGTCGCTAATGCATTGATAGTCAATAAACCCAGTGATGGGGGAGTATCCACGATAATGTGGTCATATTGCTTACTGATAGGCTCTAAAGCACGCTTGAGCCGTTCACTGCGGTTATCCATTGCCTGGCTGAGTTCTAAATCGGTTCCTGATAAGCGGATATGAGATGGGGCTAAAAATAGGTTTTTTGTGTGTGTATCTTGGATGATATTTCCCAGGGGATAGAAATTCAGAAGCACGTTATGGAGAGAGCGCTGAACAGGCAGTTC
>CAZBCD010000212.1:3425-4100 GCA_964490205.1 uncultured Pelolinea sp.
ATTGCTGAGAAAGACCTTAGTGATGTTGGCTTGTGGATCGAGATCGATTAACAGGACTTTATAACCTTCTATTGCTAATCCAGCTGCTAAGTTGATGGCTGTTGTGCTTTTGCCTACACCTCCTTTTTGATTGGTGATTGAAATGATCATTTTTAGTTATTGCGTTTTAGATACTCGGTTGTGATGATTCGCAGTAGCGCGGATAAGGAGATATTGCGTTCATGAGCGCTGGAGGACAAGGATAGTTTTAGAGAATATGGAGCAATAAACTTGACGATGGTCTGAATATCTTTATATTGACGATCCTTCTTGGCCATGTTTGGTACTTGTTTGGGACAAGTCTATCCATCTAAGCATATTGAAATAATCCCTGTCAAGTGGTATTGACTAACACTATTGAATTTGTTATTTTGGGATTATGCAGGAAGATTTCATCCAGAAAGCCAAGAAATATATCAAAGTGGGGAGCATCTGGGCATTGGTGCTCTCTATTCTTGTTTCGTTGTTTCTATACTATTTATATAGATATGCCTTCATTTGCTTTAATACAGGGTTTTGTGCAAGATTGGATGAACCTTGGCTGTCAATTTCAAAGTGATCTATATGTAACAGGTTATTGGAACCCGGATTCTACGTCACAGAATCAATCAAAGATACAGAAATAAAAAAATGCCC
>CAZBCD010000213.1:0-4099 GCA_964490205.1 uncultured Pelolinea sp.
CTCCTGTGGTATTCTTAAATAATCACGGTTGCACTTGAGACTTGAATCCAGCTATAATAAATGAATACGGCTGGTTACATATTGTTCATGTTCAAGAACCTGTTCAAATACTTTTTGCGGGCTTCCAAAACCTGTATCTGGCTTTTCAATAGTATCAAGGATAACTTTCGCTCCCACCTCAGTCAGGAATTTAAAAATTTTCATCGCGTGTTCTAATTCTTCTTCAGCTTGAATGGTCATCCAATTAGCAAATCCTGATAAATTCTCTTCTTCAAAATGTGCTGCCATCGCTAAATAAAGATAACCGGAATACATTTCTTTGTTTATCTGAACATTCATTTCATCAAGTAATTTTTTATTCATGTCATACCTCTCTAACGCTTTCAAAGTTGCACTTACTAGTTGAATTCAAGATAAATATTATTCTAATAATTCGTATTAAATTATCAATAATATATTTATTATTCCGTACTAATCCTAGTATTCTAATATTTTATCCTCCGCGTCTCTTTCTAATCATCTTTTTTCACATGACGGAAAACCATTGCGCTTACGCTGCACACTGCCACAACCGCCATTGTTATTTGATTTGCATTTACCCCTCCGATATAGGATGTATCTAATCGGATAAACTCTAAAAGAAATCTTCCAACCGGGTATACGATTAGATAAATACTGAAAATATCTCCGGGAATCAGCTTACTTTTTGACTTCCGTGAAATAACAATAAGCAGGAAAAAATTTAGTAAATTCCATAAGGATTCATACAGGAACATTGGATGGAAATGCGTAAAATCCTCATACCCTGGCAGCCGATGGGCAGGATCAATGAATATTGCCCAGGGGAGATTGGAGGGCGGTCCATACAGTTCCTGGTTAATGAAGTTGCCCCACCGGCCAATTGCTTGGGCAAGCGCAAGTCCTGGAGCAATAATATCGGTCCAAGTAAGAAAGTCCAATCCCTTCTTTTTTGAATACACCAGAAGGGCAATGAAACCACCTATTACAGCACCGGGAATACCTAATCCTCCTTGCCGAATATTGAGAATTTCTATCGGGTGGGAAAAATAATAATTAACTCCTACGCCCATCGATTTAGAAGGTGTTAACACATGCCAGATGCGAGCACCGATGATCCCAGATAATAATAACCAAGGTACCATGTCCCAAATATTCTCGCTATCTAATCCACGCCGTTCAGTTTCTTTTATTGAAACCCAAATAGCCGCGAGAACCCCACACATAATTATTATCCCGTAATAATATATCTTCAGAGGTCCTATATAAAATCCATCAGTCAATTTCAACTCCTTTCTTTCTAAGAAAAATATCACTGGTTTTCATTAAAATAATCTCGCACGAACCATAAACGCTGAAGAGCGGTAAAATTCCCCAATAAAGCAATTACTAGCACTCCCATCAATGGTTGCCTAAATAATAAGCTAATTACCAAAATTAATAAACGCTCTACTCTTGTTAGAATTCCTTTTCTTACTTCAACTCCCAATCCTTCAGCACGCGCACGAATATATGACACAAGAAAACTTCCACATAAGGCAAGATATACCAGAATGATTCCGGTATTATTATTGGTGGATGAAAAGTGAACCAAAATTCCCAAGAGAAGTGTCATTTCAGAGTATCTATCAATAAGTGAATCGAATAAACACCCAAATTTACTTGGCTCTCCCGATAATCGCGCCATCGTACCGTCTATAGCATCAAATGTACCCACCACAAGAGCAACTATCCCACCTATAATAAATTCACCTTTTGAGATGAACAGAGCAGCCCCTATATTACCGAACAAACCCAATAGAGTAATTAAATCCGGCGATAATCCCGCTTTCAGAAAAAGAGAAGAAACAGGGATAAGAATCTTTTGAAATTTTTTTCTCAAGAAATCTGTGATTGTCATGGGTTCTTTCTACAATTTCCAAACACTTACATCGGATAATCGTCTTCCTCCAGTGCTGAGGAGTTAAATTCCTTGTTTACTTTTCTAACTCGCCCTCCCGATTCTTGAGGACCTACAACTCCTCTTTCTTCCAATTCATCCATCAATCTCGCTGCTCTTGGAAATCCTATCCTTAGTTTTCTCTGCAAACGTGATGTAGATGCATACCCCTCCTCCTGAACCAGATGAATTGCTTGATCAAGCAAATTATCTTTTGAACTGCTTTGAGATTCGACAAAATTCTCCCACGGTGCTTTGATTAAATAGTCATCTTCAAGATTAGACTGGCTTTGCCAGTGGTTGATGATCCGTTCAATTTCTCGGTCATCTACCATAACACACTGGGTGCGTTTTAATCCAGCCGTTTCCGGATCGAGGAATAGCATATCACCTTTTCCCATCAATGTTTCTGCACCGTTCATGTCTAGAATCACCCGGGAATCTACTGACGAAGCCATCATGAAAGAGATTCTGGCAGGGAAATTCGCCTTGATGAGACCTGTAATTATATCCGTACTGGGTCTTTGTGTAGCAACAACCAGATGAATACCAGTAGCTCGAGCCATTTGTGCTAAACGAACTAGATACATTTCGGTTTTTTCAGCTTCTGAAAGCATCAAATCAGCTAATTCATCTATTACGATTACAATTTTTGGAAGCTTGGATTTTCCTCGCCTGATCATCTTCAGGTTATATGCATCCAAATCACGGGCATTTACTTCTTCGAGTTTTATGTATCTTTCTTCCATTTCCTTAATAGCCCAGGCTAGAACTGCAAGCATACGATCAATTTGTGTTTCAACTTTTCCCATAAGATGCGGCAGCCCATTGAATCGGACCAATTCCACCATTTTAGGGTCAAGTATCGCAATTCTTAAATCTCTAGGTGAATTATTCATCACAATACACGAAATCATGGAAGTAATACAAACCGATTTCCCTGATCCAGTTGTACCCGCGATGAGCAAGTGCGGCATCTTTGCCAGATCAGCAATGATCGGATTTCCGGATACATCCAGTCCAAGCGCTAAACTTAACGACGATTTTTGTTTCTCAAATTCAACGCTTTCAAGAACCGCCTTCAATCTTACGAGAACACTGTTCCTGTTTGGAATCTCAACACCCACAAAAGCATGTCCAGGAATCGGTGCCTCGATCCTTAGTCGGTCCACTGATAAAGCCAAGGTAAGATCTTTCTTCAATCCGGCAATCTGAGAAACTCGTACTTTTTTCTTAACAATATTGCCATTATCATTAACTTTCTCAATGAAACCTGGCTCGATAGCATATTGGATAATTGTCGGACCAACTCGATATCCTGCAATTCTTACTGGAATACCAAACTCTTCCAACGTCTTTTCTATTTGGACTGCTTTTGCGTGGATAAAAGATTCATCGGGGAGAGCTGCGGGATTGTCTAGCAACAAATCCAAAGAAGGTAAATCAGGTGACTTAGAGAGATTTGTCGAATTATCTGAAAGACCTTCAGTTTGTAATGTTTTAATCTGCTTATTAGTGAATTCTTTTTCCAAACCATTATTTGCCGACCTTAATATTTCCGAATTATTCGATAATATTCCAGTAAAGAAAATATCGATATAAAAAATAAATTTTTTATGTAAACCTACTGCATTCATTAATAAGATCACATTTAAAACGATAAGAAGTATATATGTAGGTAGACCCCCGATTGCATTTCTTATTAATCGAGCAGTTCCCCATCCAATTACACCACCATCCAAACCATCGTTCGCTCTTTCAACCGAAAACCCTCCAATTACGGATAACAAAGCGGTGAAAGAAAAAAGCAGCCCCTCTAAAACAATCAATTTTGTGTAATTAATTTTTGGGAATCGTTCCAAATGCCTTAGCAAAATTACCACTCCTGTCAGAGTGAGAATGACGATAAGGAAATATGCCCCAAAGCCAAACCACCTGAAGATTAAATCTACCCACTGGTCAATCAATTTACCCTGCGTGAGATTGAAGGCACTTAATACTGAAATAACTCCGATGCAAATAAAAAGAATCCCAATAAGATCCTGCCCGAATCGTTTAATGACAAGCAGGATCCCCTCAAGGAAAGATACTTTTTTATTTATTTCTGAATTACTTGCCATATTTTCAAGTACTAAATATTAC
>CAZBCD010000214.1:0-4086 GCA_964490205.1 uncultured Pelolinea sp.
ATGGGCCGCTTCGGGGGTGTAGAGACCCGCCTTGGCCAGAGAGATCTGGGAACAGCGTTGATCTTCATCACAATTTACATCTTTATGGTGTATTTCGTTTTTGGAAAAAAGCGCATCCTTATTTTCGGCGGTTTCTTGTTAGGTTTGTCAGCTGTCATAGGATACATCCTTATTGATCTGATCAGGATCCGTTTTCAAGCCTGGATTCTCCCTTGGGGAGCTACTGCCCAATCCAGTTCATATCAGATCATCCAATCGATCATTTCATTAGCTGCCGGCGGTTTATTTGGTACTGGCATTGGCTTAGGGTATCCAAATCTAGTTCCCATTACACATTCTGATTTTATATTCACAGCGACCGCCGAAGAGGCAGGTTTAATTGGAAGCATCGGATTTATATCCTTATTGCTAATATTCTTATTCAGAGGGATCAAGGTTTCAATAGAATCCAAGAATAGATTTCACAGATATCTCGCTGCTGGAATTACGACATATATTATCACCCAATCAATTTTAATCCTTGGGGGAAATATCCGTTTATTTCCCATTACTGGCGTAACCTTACCTTTCGTTTCTTACGGTGGATCATCTTTACTAACATCATACTTAGCGCTCAGTATGCTGTTAATAATTAGCAACCAAAAAGAAAAACAGCATTATCTTGCTACAAGCTCCCCCCCTTTTAGAATCGTTGCTGCCATCTTCGCGTTCTGCCTGGTAGCAATCGCTATTACACTTGGCTGGTGGGCAATCATCCGCAGTAATGATCTTCAGAATCGCAGTGATAATCTACGGCATCTCATTTCAAATACTTATGTAAAACGGGGGCAAATTCTTGATGGAAACAATCACGTTCTTGCGGAAACTGAAGGAGAACCCGGCTCCTTTAAAAGATACTATCCATACGTTCCTTTAAGTAATTCGGTCGGCTATATTCACCAAAAATACGGACTTCATGGAATTGAAAAAGAATATGATGAATATCTAAGTGGAATTAAGGGATATCCTGCGTATACACTATGGATGAATTATCTCTTATATGACCAACCCCCAGATGGAAGACCAATCCGACTTACCTTGGATATAGGACTGCAAAGAGCAGTTGATGATTTACTGAGAGGAACCCAAGGCGCAGCAGTGGTGATTAATGCCGAAAGCGGTGAAATCCTGGCAATATCAACATACCCCTTTTTTGATGCAAATCAATTAGAAGAGAACTGGGACAACTGGAATAAAAGTGAAAATGCGCCGTTTCTCAATCGGGCTTCACAGGGATCGTATCCAATTGGCGGATTACTATCTCCACTTTTACTTCTTGAGCAAGAAATTGACTTTATCAATAATTTTGACGGTTCAATAAAATTTCCGAGCGATAAAAACAACCCGGAATGTGACTCTCCTGCTCTTGGTTTAAATAATTGGCAGTCTGCCGTTAAAAATGGATGTCTTTCGCCACTATCACTATTAGATAATTTCGAAAATCTTGCATCCATAAACAAATCACCACAATTTGATTTCATCTTCAATGCTCCGAAAATTGGACTCCCTGTTAATCCATCAAAAGAAATTTCACCAGAAGCAAGCTGGGGTGATTTAATATCAGGTAAAGATCAAATTCGTAGCAGCCCCCTCCAAATTTCAGCAAGTTTCGCCCCGCTGAGTAATGGCGGGTATATTGTAGAGCCAATGATTCTTTCTTCAGTTAATATCTCATCCGGGCAATGGGTGATACTTCCCCTTGTAGAAAAACAAGCGATAATAAAACCTGAAAAAGCAGCGGAGATTTCACAACTCCTGACTTCAGATGAGGGTGATCGATGGGAATTGAGCTGTGTCACATATGATTTTAGTAACGCCTATAGTTGGTACGTGGGGGGCACAATTAACGGTAGTGGATCACCGCCAATCGTTATTGCCGCGGTCATTGAAACCGATAACCGAGAAAAAATCCAATATATTGGAAATCAGATCCTTAGCCTGACAAATGTAAATTAGCTGTCTCTGATTAAACTAAGCGAATAAATTTCCGTTTACCAACCTGCAAAACTCCTGGACTCATCCGAGTTTTCCAATCCGATATAACTACTCCATCAAGTTTTACTGCGTTTTGTTCCACCATTCTCCGTCCCTGGCTTCGGCTGTTTACCATCTCTGCCGCGATTAGTATATCCAGGCAAATTGCATCCCCAGGGAGAGGAAATTCATCCATATCATCAGGAGTTGTTCTTTCCTGGAATTTCTGTATGAAATCTTTCTGTGCATTATCCGCCTTCTGATCACCGTAGAAAGCGCTGGTTACTTCATAAGCTAATTTCATTTTTGCATCTCTCGGGTGTAATTCACCACTAGAGAGTGCATTTTCATTTTTTTCAATCATTTCAGGAGACCAGCGAGTTACCAAGCGTGAATAAATAGGCATACTTTCATCTGGTATGCTCATTATTTTTCCATAAATGTCATTTGGTGTTGTTGTGATAGGGACATAATTTCCCAGTGATTTACTCATTTTTTCTGATCCGTCTGTACCCGGGAGGATCCCCAAGCAGATTGCGATATTTGGTTGAGCACCGAGTATCGTCATCACCTTTCGGGCTGCTGTCACAATATTAAAAAATTGATCCGTTCCGCCGATCTGCACATCTGCTTTCAAATTGTATGCATCATATCCCTGCATAACAGCATAAAGTGCTTCGTGCAGGTAGATTGGATCTCCCTTTTCCCAACGCAATTTGAATTTCTCACGGCTGAGGAACTGCTGTACGGTGAAATTTTGATTGAGTTTTATTATCTCGGCAAAATTTAATCTTGAAAGCCATTCAGAGTTATATCTAATCTTTGTTTTTTCTTTATCCAGGATTCTAAAAGCCTGGTCCGCGTATGTTTTTGCGTTTTTTCTAATTTCTTCCGAAGTGAGAATAGGTCTGGTCGAATCTTTATCAGAAGGATCTCCGATTAATGCTGTATAGTCACCAATTAGAAAAGTTACATCATGCCCAAAATCCTGAAATTGGCGCAGTTTACGCATCGTAACAGTATGCCCTAAATGCAGATCTGCTTTGGTTGGATCATAACCGCAATAAACTCTTAAAGGGCGATTTTCTTTCTCTGCTTGCTGAAGCCGTTCAAATAATTCCCCTCTCATTGATTCCTTAATCTTTTCATCACCGTATTCAGTACCCTGCATTAGTACAGTAACTTGTTCTTTAATATTCACATG
Source organism: uncultured Pelolinea sp. (assembly GCA_964490205.1). GTDB lineage: Bacteria > Chloroflexota > Anaerolineae > Anaerolineales > Anaerolineaceae > Pelolinea. The sequence continues at coordinate 3,218 of CAZBCD010000214.1, forward strand.
GTCCTCCAAAGATGGGATGATGGATGATTATACCAATTTTTATTCCACCATATTTCTACATGCTATAATCAGCGAAGGGTTATCATGGAAACCGTACTTGTGCTCAATGCGAACTTTGAACCGATCAATGTTTGCGCTATGCGGCGGGCTGTCTGCCTGATGTTTTTAGAAAAAGCATCATTGGTTATGAATGGTCGAGGAGAAATCCACACCATCGATCGCTCATTTCCCCGACCATCAATTATTCGCCTCCAAAGAATGATCAGGCGCCCGCGCCCCCAAGTTAAGTTGAACCGGAAAGAGGTATTCAGGAGAGACCACCACACCTGCCAATATTGCGGTAAGAAATATAGAAATCTCACAATTGATCATGTTATTCCTCGCCACCAAGGGGGGCAACAAAATTGGGAAAACGTTGTGACTGCCTGTTCCAACTGCAACCACAAGAAAGGGGGAAGGTCCTTGCGCGAAACAGGTATGCGTTTGCAAAAAGCCCCAAAAGCCCCGCCGAATTCAGCGTTCTATTTATACAAGCACTACCTTACCGAAAACGGTGAGTGGGAGCCATTTCTCAGCGGATGGTAAATATAAAAGAGATTCCCGATTACGGAATCTCTTTTTCATTGTGATAATACATCTAATCGGCTTTTCTCTGACCAAGCGCTCGGTCCAGCATCATGAGTGCATTACCAGATTCACCAGCTAACTTTAGATTCTCAAGGATTTCTGTAGCATTCTTTTCTTCTTCAACCTGTTCATTCACAAACCACTGCAGGAATATTTGGGTTGGATATTCATTAGTCTCAACGGCTAATTTATATCTTGAATTCAACTAGCAAGTGCAACTTTGAAAGCGTAAGAGAGGTAAG
>CAZBCD010000215.1:0-4074 GCA_964490205.1 uncultured Pelolinea sp.
GTATTAAAGTTCCTTTATCTTGTCAATTTTGTCATTTGTTTTTCAACACCCTAAATAAGTGGTTAACAGATTCTGGGCAGCATTTCTCCGGTAAGCATATCAACTATTCTCGTGCCACCAACAATTGTTTTCATTAGAACTAGAGGATTATTCATTGGCTTTTCAACTGTACCAATTTTCATTGCATCTATTCCAAGCGAATGTTGATGCAGGGCATCCAGTAATGCCCCCTCTTCTACTTCTGGGACAATGAGGATTACCTTCCCTTCATTGGCAACGTAAAGTGGATCAAATCCAAGAATATCACATGCCCCTTGAACCTGCTTGTGGATCGGAAGTCTGGTTTCATCTAATACGATTGTTGCATTGCTTTGTAGGGCAATCTCATTTAAAGTTGTTGCTACTCCTCCACGCGTAGGATCACGCAGCACATGAATATTCGGGGAAGCTTCAATTGCTGTTTGGATTAAGTGGTTTAATGGAGCGACATCAGATGTGATGGTTGTTGAAAAACCTAATTCACTCCGGGCAGCAAGGACAGCGATTCCATGATCACCAATTGTTCCCGAGATAATCACTGAATCGCCAGGAAGGGCAGAGGCGCCATTTATTTTGACCCCCTTTGGTACAAATCCTATCCCAGTGGTAGATATGAATATGCGGTCGGCTTTTCCCTTCTCAACAACCTTCGTATCACCTGCCACAATAACAACTTGTGCTTCTTCTGCGCAGGATTTCATTGATGCTGTAATTTGATCCAATTGATCGATAGAAAAACCTTCCTCAATGATGAATGTCGCGGTGAGAAATTTTGGGATACCGCCAGACATACTAATGTCATTTATCGTGCCAGCAACAGCCAAACGTCCTATATCGCCACCTGGAAAAAAAATCGGGCTCACAACATGCGCATCAGTAGAGGTTATGATTCTGAATTTGTTTAATGACTCTTTAGAGGTAATATCTGCAAAATCATTCCCCAGATCTAGGATCGGATTTGAGAAATGTTTTAGAAATATGGAATCTATCAAAGATTTTGTTAGGCTACCCCCACTCCCATGGCCAATAGTGATTTCCTTGTTTCTTGGGAGTGGAATAGGGCAGGTAAAATACTCGAACTTATTATTTTGATCATCCATGTGATTCTTTTCCATAGCGATAATAAGCTGCACAGGCTCCTTCAGAAGAAACCATTGTTGCACCCAGGGGATTTTGTGGTGTGCAAATTTCGCGGAATGCTGGGCATTCAAAGGGCTTTTTTTGTCCCTGAAGTATCAAACCTGAAATGCAAGCTTCTGACTCCTTGGTTTGAATATGACCAACTTTAAAACGATATTCCGCATCGAAAATCTGAAATTTTGGTCGTAGTTTCCAACCGCTCATCGGGATCAATCCAATTCCCCTCCACTGACGATCACATTCAATGAACGCTTCTGAAATGATCGTTTGTGCCTGGATATTCCCTTCATACTTAACTGCGCGGGGATAGGCATTCTTCACTTGGTGTTGATTATTTTCTAACATACGAACGGTTTGGAGAATCCCTAACATAAGATCCAATGGTTCAAACCCAGTTGCCGTGATTGGTACCTCATGCTTCTCTGCAATTGGTCCATATTCTTCAAGCCCCATAACCGCGCAGACATGACCGGCTGCTAAGAATCCCTGAACCCTATTCATGGGTGAACTTAGTATGGCATACATGGCTGGAGGAACCCGTACATGTGATACGAGCATTGAATAATTATTAAGACCCTGTTCTCTTGCCTTTATAACGCTGATCGCGTTTGCTGGTGCGGTTGTTTCGAACCCAATTCCAAAGAAAACTATCTGTTTTTCAGGATTTTGATGAGCTATCTTTAGAGCTTCAATAGGAGAATAAACAACACGCACATCACCCCCGGATGCTCGTACAGAAAAAAGATCTTTTTCAGATCCTGGCACTCGCAGCATATCACCATAGGAAGTGAAAATCACATCCTCATGGGAAGCAATAGCGATTGCTTTATCCACAAGTTCCAATGAGGTGACACAGACTGGACATCCAGGTCCGTGAATGAGTTCAATTTCTTCGGGTAGTAAATTATTCAACCCATAATACATAAATGCATGAGTTTGACCACCACAAATTTCCATAATGGACCATTTTTGGGTAACCGTATCCTTTATTTCTTGAATAGCTCTTTGGACCAATGTGCGGTCTTGGTATTTATCTTTAGAATTCATATTCAGATGAAAAATATTCTAGTGATGTTCTTTCTGATTAATTTCGTCAATTTCTTGAAGTAAAGCAAGTGTCTCATTTGCTTCATCTTCACTTAAACGGCTTATTGAAAAACCTGCATGCACGATTACATATTCATCAACTTTCGCCGCGGGAGTGGCTTCTAAACATACTTCAACTTCAACTCCACTATAATCAACCTTCCCCATTTTTATGTTATTGATTTCAAATATTTCTTTGATCCTACCAGGAATTCCTAAGCACATAGCAACCTCTATTTTACTGAAAAATGTTTATTTGCAATCACTGCCTGACCTAATGAAATTCCCCCATCGTTTGGCGGAGTATTTTGATGGATAAGTACCGAAAATCCTTCATCAGTTAGAATTTGATAGGTCTTTTGAAGTAAGTATTGATTTTGCCAAACACCACCCGAAAGTGCAACGTGATGTAAATCATTCTCGTTCTTAATTTGTTTACAAAGAACCAAAATTAGATTGGCGATAGCATTATGAAATTTTGTAGCAATAATTGCAGCACGATTTGCGTGATTAATGTCCATTAATATATTGCTGATTACACTGTTCAAATTAATTATGCCTTCAGAAATTTCAAATGTATATGCGTCAGTAATAGATGGTTCAGTGATCTGTTCTAATTCAATTGCAGCTTGTGCCTCATAATTAATTGTGTGGCGGAGGCCGATCAAACTTGCTACCGCATCAAATAACCGCCCCATGCTGGATGTATTTGGAGTGTTTATACGAGATTCAAGTTGGCGTTTTATAACGCTTTTTTCTTCAGACGTCAATGACTTGATTGCAGATATATGATCATCCCACGGCAAACCTAGTTTCCATAAGTAAGCAGCCGCGATACGGTTGGGATGAAGAATAGCACTATCACCTCCCGGTAAGGGCATATACTCCAAATGATATTTTCTTTGGAACATTTGGTAACCGCCAATTAATATTTCCCCACCCCAAATTTGATTATCCATGCCGTAACCAGTGCCGTCCAGACAAATCCCAATGACATTTTCATCCGAATTCCATTCATTATCTGCAAGGCAAGATGATAAATGGGCATGATGGTGTTGAACCTGGATAAGAGGAATATTATTTACTTCGGAATAACGGTAAGCATATTTGGTAGACAGATATTCTGGATGCAAATCACAGGCGATGAATTGAGGCTTTGTGTTAAACATATGTTGATAATTCGCAATTCCTTCTGTGAAGGCTTGGTATGTTTCTATATTTTTTAAATCCCCAATATGGTGACTGAGAAACGCATATTTTTCTTTTGTTAAGCAGAAGGTGTTTTTTAATTCACCACCAACAGCTAAAATTTCAAGAGATCTATTTGGTAGTGCGATTGCATTTGGCGCATACCCTCGAGATCTACGGTAAAAATATTTTTGTCCATTACATTCTGTGAGAACTGAATCATCAATACGTGTATTAATATCTCTATTATGAAAAAGGAAACCATCAGCAATAGAACTCAATACCTCTTTGGCTGACTCATTCGTGTAGGCAATTGGTTCGTCAGAAATATTCCCGCTGGTCATCACGAATATATCTGGATAGCCACTTTCTGGTTCAAGTAGAAGTAAATGTAAAGGAGTATAAGCTAGCATCACACCAAGGTTTTTCATTCCGGGGGCTATCTGCTCAGGAATATGCTCCCCTTTTATTCTTGAGAGGATCACAATCGGGTGTTCAACAGACTCAATTAAAGATTTTTCCGCATTACTAATCAGGCAATATTTCTCAATATACTCAATTCCAAATACCATGGTTGCGAATGGTTTATCAAACCTATTTTTACGTTGGCGCAACTTTGAA
>CAZBCD010000216.1:0-4060 GCA_964490205.1 uncultured Pelolinea sp.
CGCCTGTGGTATTCTTAAATAATCACTGTTGCACTTGATACTTGAATCCAAGTCTGATTATATAAGCAAAGTTTTCAATTCAATGATAATTGTTCTCCAATTATTGTCCATGTTCATAGAACATGCAATCGATAAATAATTATTAGCAACCAGATCCGTGTCCCTTCCGTTTTTATTTCAAAATCGCCTGGGATCTGTATTTATTTCTAAAATGAAATCAATATTGCGGTCATATTATTTTCGAAAATAATGAAAAATGGATTCTTTATCCAAAATATTTATGATTGTCAATACCACTGTCAATTACTTGTATTCAAAAATTCTATTTCTGTGGATCAAAAATAATTCAGCATGGTTATTCAATGATGAGCAAGGAAGATCTTTTTTGTTGTGAATAAAGATATGCGATAAAAATAGTCTTTGAAGATCAAAGAAAATTTAAGATAAGAACAAGAATAAATAGTGGACACTTAGAATATAATATATACAATTAACTAACGAATTATTCTTTTTAAAGATTATTTTTTCTGGAAAATTAAAGGCGATATTTAATTGAATATACTTTTTAAAAAAGCATTGATTTCTTAGGTATATATTTCAAAGAAAGGAGGTTCTATTAGCAGAATTTCACGTTCGATAAAATTTTACTAAAAAAATCAAGGAGAAAAAATGAAAAAGAAGGTTTTTATAACAATCGTAATGCTTCTCTTACTTGTATTAGCAGCATGCGCGCCTGCAGCTGCCCCTGCTGAAGAAGCAGCCCCTGCTGAAGAAGCAGCCCCGGCCGAAGAAGCAGCCGAAGAAGAAGTCATGGAAGAAAAACTCAAGTGTGCCCTGGTCGTACCTGGCCCGCTTGGTGATCGTTCTTTCAGTGATTCTGCAGCACGCGGTATTGAAACAGCAAACGCAGAGTTGCCGGTTGATTGTGATATCATCGAAACCACTGGTGTACCTGAGCATGAAACAGCAGTCCGCAGTGCGGTCGCGGAAGGCTATGAGCTGGTCCTTACTTTAGCTTTGGACCAGGAGATGGTTCTTGCCGTTGCCAAAGAATACCCAGAAGTTAAATTTTCAAACCCCTCATCAGTATGGAATTTGGAAATTGTACCTAATATTTCCACATATCTTATTGAAGTTCACGAGTCAAGCTTCCTAGTGGGTTTGATCGCCGGCCATATGACTGACACCAAGAAGGTTGGTGCGGTTGTTGGTGGTGACAATCCTGGCATGAACCAGTTCACTTACGGTTTTGAGCACGGTGTCGCAGAAGCATGCCCGGACTGCGAAGTTTTTGTGGGCTACCTCGGTTTCGATTTCAACAATCCAACCCTGGGCCTCGAAACTGCGCTTGGTATTTATGACCAGGGCGCGGATATTGTTTTCCAGGTTGCCGGCCGCTCCGGTGAGGGTGTGTTAGAAGCATCAGCCCAACGCGGTTTATACTCAATTGGTGTGGATTCCAATCAGGACTGGGTGCAGCCCGGGTCGGTCATCGTCTCCATGATCAAGCGTGTAGATCTAGCGGTGCTTGCGGGGATTGAATCTGTTCTTGACGGCACGTTTGAGGGTGGAACTTACGTTGTTGGCATGCCTGATTTATTTGCCGGCATTTCCTGGGATGAGGGATCCACGACCTTTAAAGATGAAGGTCCTGCAGAAATGGTTGCCAAAATGGACGGTGCTTTGGCACTGGTCGAGGAATATCGCACTAAAGTCAGAAATGGCGAGTTTACTATTTGCGATTCACTCTCAAACCTTGAAACAGTACAGCCTGAGTGTGAAGCATTCTACGACGCGCCTGCTGAATAACAAAGATAACCATTGATATAAAATACCCCGGAGAGTATCCCCGGGGTATTTAAAAATATTGGAGGATTCTTATATGACTCTAGCTTTGGAAATGAAAGGGACTTATAAATATTTTCGATCAACAGAAGTACAGGCGAATGATAATGTTGACCTGGCTGTTGAAAAAGGGGAAGTTCATGCGTTGGTGGGGGAAAATGGCGCCGGTAAAACTACTTTAATGAATATCCTTTACGGATTGATTCAAGCTGAAGAGGGTGAAATTTTTCTGGATGGAAAAAAGGTTGAGATTACCCACCCGCATGATGCATTGGCAAACGGGATTGGAATGGTGCATCAGCATTTCAAGCTTGTTCCGTCATTTACCATTGCAGAAAACATCATGCTGGGGATCGAACCGAATAAAGCTGGATTTACAAATCAAAGATCTGAAAATGAGGCAGTCCGGAAACTGGCTGAGAAATTCAACCTGCCGGTAGACCCAAAAGCCCGCATCCGCGATCTGCCAGTCGGCATGCAGCAGCGCGTTGAAATCCTCAAGGTTCTACAGCGTGAAGCGAAGATCCTCATACTCGACGAACCCACTGCGGTTCTGACACCCCAAGAAGTTAAGGAACTCTTTGTTGTGGTTAGAAACCTGGCAAAATTGGGGTATTCAATAATTTTTATCACGCATAAATTAATTGAAGTTATGGAGGTGGCTGACCGAGTCAGCGTAATGCGTGGCGGGAAAATGGTTGGAACCAAGAACGTATCTGAAACATACATCCCTGAACTTGCCCGCATGATGGTTGGACGTGAAGTCGTCTTTCGAGTTAAGAAAAAGAAAATAAAACGCGGCGATCCGGTTTTAGAAGTAAAAGATCTAAGTGTGTCAGATGTGAATGGCCTGGCAGCAGTCTCTCACGTTTCATTTACACTAAATGTAGGGGAGATCGTGGGTATTGCGGGCGTGAGCGGCAATGGCCAAACCGAAATGGTGGAAGCTCTTTCTGGAATGAAGGATCTTGATGGTGGAATACTTTTACTAAATGGTAAGGACATTTCAAAAACCAATGTTCGTGAAAGAAGAGACGCGGGAGTCGCCCATATACCCGAAGATCGTCTAGGGGTTGGCCTAAATCTCCAAACGATACTGGATGAGAATTTGATCGTTTCCCGCTACAACGAGTCTGCTTTCAGTAAATTTAATTTTTTATTGGGGAAAGAGATTCGAAAATTTACCAATTCAGTGGTAAAAGCCTTCTCAATTTACGCTGCCGAGCCAGGTGAAGGGATCTCCAAGCTGTCTGGTGGGAATTTGCAGAAAGTTGTTGTTGGCAGAGAATTATCCGGCGATCCATCTGTCATAATTGCGAATCAACCCACGCGTGGATTGGACGTCGGGAGTATCGAATTTGTACATAAAACGCTTATTGAGGCAAGGGATAATGGTTGTGGGGTCTTATTAGTCTCAGTCGAACTGGATGAAATTATGTCACTGGCTGATCGTATTCTGGTACTTTATCGTGGAGAGATACAGGGGGAGTTGATAACAAGCGAAACCACTGATGAAGAGGTTGGAATATTAATGGCTGGCGGAAAACTGAAAAAATCTGCTTCCAAAAAGAAGGGAAAGAGTGGATCATGAACAATAAGAAATTACGAAATATCTTAGACGCAATTCTTGTCCCAGTTTTGGCGATAGTTTCTGGATTGCTTGTGATGGCAGTTATGATTTCAATAACCGGCGCTCCAATCGGAGAATCGTATAAAGTTTTACTGCAGAAAAGTTTTGGTTGTGTTGAAGTCGGAAAGAACTGTCCGATTTTTTCTACACTTGAGCGTGCCACACCAATTATCCTGACTGGTTTAGCCGCAACTGTCGCGTTTCGTTCAGGTATGTTCAGCATTGGGCAGGAAGGGCAGTTCCTGATGGGTTCCGCTATGGCAGCCTGGTTGGGATATGCGATCCACCTCCCTTTTGGCGTGCACCAATTGGTTATTATCCTCGCAAGTATGGCAGCAGGAGGAGCCTATGGATTTATTCCTGGAATTCTAAGAGTAAAACTGAAAGTGAACGTATTGTTATCCACTATTATGTTGAATCTGATCGCTATTCAATTATTTATTTACCTGGTTGAATTCCCGATGAGAGGTGAGGACTCTCGTATCGCCCATTCGCCAATGATCGATAAAACCGCAGAAATACCCACTTTCTTCCGCGGGGCTAAATTCGGATCTGAGCAACGCAGCAATAATCCTGATCACGGTC
>CAZBCD010000217.1:0-4040 GCA_964490205.1 uncultured Pelolinea sp.
CAGTCGAGTGGATAAAAGAAGCGATTCATATCGCGGTTCAGAACAATGTTCGCCGATGGCGGTATGTGGAAAGTATTCTGGACCGTTGGCAGAAAGAAGGACGGGATGGAACCGATCGGGAACACAATCAAGAGGATTACCGACGCTACATCAAAGGTGAATATGGAGAAATCGGCCACCACTAAGAAAAAAACTTCAAAAAAAGAAAAGGTTTGCCCGATCTGTGGTGGGTTCGGTTACGTTCGCCGTGAACGATCAATTGATGATCCCGACTTTGGCACTCTGGAAGTATGTGAATGCCAGCAAGCTAAAAAACAAAAGGAAAGCACACGTCGCTTATATCAGGTCAGTAATCTGGACGTATTCAAACACATGACCTTTGATACCTTTAATATAAATGGTATTAATGGCAGTCGAGAGATAAATAAAACTCTTGAAGTTGCGTTCAACACATCACAAAACTATGCGCACCATCTTGATGGGTGGTTGCTGTTAATGGGTGGTTTTGGCTGCGGTAAAACCCACCTGGCAGCAGCGATTGCCAACCAGGTCATATCGCTTGGTGTTGAAACCCTTTTTCTGACTGTACCCGACCTGTTGGATTGGCTTCGGTTTACTTTTTCGTCCAAAGAAACAACCTACGAAAAGCGGTTTGAAGAGATCCGGAATATTCGATTTCTCATATTGGATGACCTTGGTACGCAAAATGCCACTGCCTGGGCACGGGAAAAATTATTTCAGATCATTAATTATCGATATATCCATAAATTGCCAACAGTTATCACCACAAATTTGAGTATGACGCAGATTGAAGACCGCGTCAGTTCCCGCTTGCAGGACCGCGAGCTGGTTGTTAAAGTACAAATTGACGCGCAGGATTTCAGAAACCCCTTGGTTGATGGAGAGATATCGCCAATTTCCTCATTATCACAGATCAGCGACCACCGCACTTTCGAGAAATTCAGCACTCGTAAACCAGAAAATCTCCCGCCTGATACTCAGAAAAGTCTGGACCAGGTTTTTTACGCCGCGCAACAATTTGCTGATAAACCTGATGGATGGCTGGTATTGATGGGAATGTTTGGCACAGGAAAAACTCATTTGGCCGCGGCTATCGGCCGTTATCGAGCTGCTTTAGGTGATGATCCGATTTTTACAGTTGTGCCTGATCTGCTCGATCACCTGCGGGCAACTTTCAGCCCTACAAGCACGGTTTCTTATGACAGTATCTTTAATCAGGTTAGAACAACCAAATTACTAGTATTGGATGATCTGGGAACCCAAAGCGCAACACCATGGGCACGCGAAAAGCTGTACCAGATCCTAAATTATCGCTACGAAACAAGACTTCCAACCGTGATCACTACCTCTGCTACACTGAAAGAGATAGATCCGCGCATCCGCAGCCGAATGATGGATGAACGTGTTTGTCAGATCTATAAGATCATCGCTCCTCCCTATCATGGAAAAATAAAGAAGAAACAATCTATTTCGCAGAAAAAGAGAAAAAACTCTTAGATTGTCAATCTATATCTTTCAGATTGCCCCAATTCTTTCCCCAGGCAACATCGGTCTCCAAAGGGATCGCAAGTTCAAATGCGTTTTCCATAACCTCACGGACAACCCGGATCGTTTCTTTCAGTTCATCTTCAGGGCATTCCAGCAACAGTTCATCATGCACTTGAACCAGCATTCTTGCGTGGAGTCCCGCTTCTTCGATCACACCTGGAAGGCGGATCATCGCGATTTTTAAGATATCCGCTGCTGTTCCTTGAATTGGAGCGTTGATTGCTTCCCTTTCCGCCCGCGACCGCACTTGATTAGTAGCGGGATTCTTCAACTGCGGGAAATACCGTTTCCTCCCGAGCAAAGTTTCAACATATCCGATCTCGGCTGCGCTCTTGCGAATGCCATCTAAATATGCCTTTACTCCTGGAAATTCTTGGAAATATGCTTTTACAAAATTTTCAGCTTCCGCGAGTGTCAGGTTTGTTGTACGCGTGAGTCCAAATGCACTCATCCCATAAATTAGCCCAAAGTTAATTGCTTTAGCGTGCCGTCGTTGATCTTTCGTGACATTTTCCAGGGGGACATTGTAAATTGCGGATGCGGTGGTCGCATGAATATCCTGATGCTCTTTGAATGTATCCAGCATCGCCTCATCATTTGCCATATGTGCAACAATGCGCAGTTCGATCTGTGAATAGTCCACGGATAACAGCACATTTCCAGCGCTCGCAATAAACCCTCTCCGCACCCGATGCCCAAGCGGCGTCCTTGTTGGGATATTTTGAAGATTTGGATCAGAAGATGCCAACCGACCGGTGACTGAACCGGTCTGATTGAATGAGGTATGCACACGTCCTGTTTTCGGGTTTACCTGCTTGGGAAGAGCATCTAAATAAGTAGAAACCAATTTTGAAAGCTCACGGTATTCCAATAACAGCTTAACAACAATATGCTGATCGCGCATTTCCTCAAGCACAGAGGCAGCAGTTGAATAATTACCACTCTTGGTCTTATTACTTGAATCTGGCGCGGTAAGGCCTAATGTATCGAATAGCACTTTTGAAAGCTGCTGAGTGGAATTTAAATTAAATGAATATCCCACTATTTCATACATTTCTTTTGTGATCTCTTCGATTCGGACAGATAATTCGTCCGAAAATGCTTTAAAGAAATCTTTATCCACCGCAATGCCGACATATTCCATATCTGTAAGAACTGGAACCAAAGGCATTTCTATATTTTCAAAGATAATACTCAGCTGATTTGCCGATAACCGTTCTGCCAGAATCTTTTCCAGACGCAGTGGGATCTCCGCGTCCGCGCCCGCATATAGTGCTGCGTCTTCTATTGCGACAGCATCCATCGTCAGTTGCTTCTTTCCACTGCCGATTAATTCCTTTATATTGGTCATTCTTACATTCAGTTCCGCTTCAGCCATCTTCTTCAATCCCAAACGGCGGGATCGTGGTTCAATCACCCACGCAGCGATCATTGTATCGAAGCTGAGTGGTGTTGTTTCCAATCCATGATTGCGCAGGATCAGGCAATCATATTTAAGGTTATGGCCAATTTTTTGGATGGTGGGATCCGTAAAGGAAACCCGAAGTGCGTTGATCACAGTTTGTAGAGCGAGCTGTTGTTTCTCATGCTTATGACCAACAGGAATATAATATGCCTCCCCTTCTTCAATCGCCAGAGATATGCCAACCAGATCCGCCTGCATTGGGTCTTTGGATGTTGTTTCGGTGTCAAAGGAAATTTTCTCCACAGAATTCAATTTTCCAACCAGATCATCAAGTTTTTTCACATCATCCACAATCGTGATATCAATGTCATACACGGTTGGAAGCCCTAATTTCATTGGTTCCTTTTCAAACAGCGATAATTGCTCACTCCCACCAATCACACCTTCCCCCAATAAATTTGCAAATCGCGAAGTTAATGTGCGGAATTGGAGTTTCCAAAAAAGAGATGTTACTTTTTGTAAGTCGATATTATCCGTACGTGCCTGTTCCAGGTCAATATCAATATCCAGGTTTGTTACGATCTTTGCTAGATCATAACTCATATATGCATCGTCTTTATTCTCTTCTAAAAGTTTTCTTGTTCTTCCGCTGACCGATTCGATATTCGCGTAAATATCATCTAAATTAGGATATTTTTTAAGCAGAGAAGCTGCTGTTTTCGGTCCAATCCCTTTGATCCCTGGAATATTATCAGATGTATCCCCCATAAGCGCTTTCAAGTCCACTACCTGTTCTGGTCTTACGCCCATTTTCTTAACCACATCTTCAGGAAAATAATCTTTCGCTTCTGATTGTTTTCCCCCCGCAAGATTCACGATAATCCGTTCAGTCACAAGTTGAAGCAGATCTCTATCCCCAGTGATGATCTTCACTCCCATTCCTCTAGCTGCAGCTTTATGGGCAATGGATCCAAGCACATCATCCGCCTCAAATCCTTCCATCTCTAATCGCGGGAAATTGAAGGCATCAACCAATTCACGGATGCGCTCAATTTGTGGTTTTAAC
>CAZBCD010000218.1:0-4031 GCA_964490205.1 uncultured Pelolinea sp.
CTGATGAAGTCATTAATAATCTTGTTGCACTAAAAGTTTGAAACCACAATTGTAAAATGGCTAAATTAAAAAACATCAACCTGAAGCAAGCAATTCGAAATATGGCTGCTGGCCTAATGCTTGTGATCATATTTTTAGCGGGATGCAATGGAAATAATATCCTTGATGCCGTATTTCTTCCTGAAAATGCTACGCTGGACGAGAATATAACAAAAGAACCTCTTCAAGAAGAGAATGAAATTGCGACACCAGAACCCACGGAGAATTCATCTTCCGATAATAACATTTCTATCTGGCTTCCGCCGCAATTCGATCCGAATGCGGATACTGATTCTGGGAAAATTATGCTTGCTCACATTGAGTCATTTCAGGAGCAAAACCCGCACTTTACTTTGGATATTCGTGTAAAAGCGGATAGCGGATCTAGTTCTTTTTTGAACTCTTTGCTGACTACGGCTTCAGCCGCGCCAGGGGTATTGCCTTCAGTTGTCCTTATCTCTCAGTCTGATCTAGAAACCGCAGCCGCACAGGGAATCATTCAACCTGTTGAATCACTTTCATCCGCAATTGATGAAAGTGATTGGTTCCCATTTGCTAATGAAATGGGAATAATTCATGGTGAGACATATGGGCTGCCATTTGCTGCGGATGCCATAGTGTTGGTGATGCATGAGGATGTATTTGGCAGTGAATACGTACCTCTGCCTGAAGCAAGCAGGAGATTGGGTACTTTAGCCTTTGCTGCAGGCGATCCTGATACAGTAGTCCCTTTTATTATGTATCAATCGATCGGGGGAAATGTAGAAGACAAACATGGGCAGCCGACAATCGAATTAGAGTATTTATCAAATACATTAGCATCAATTGAGGAAAATCTCAAACTGGGTGTTTTTTCCCCCAGGTTAATAGAATATCAATCTGATAATCAGATTTGGGCAGCCTTTTCTGAAAAAGAATATAAAAGTGTTCTCACTTGGGTTAGCCGTCCGTTGGCTGAAGCAGATAATTATTATATTTCTCCATTACCTGGAATTGAAAGCCAACCGTATACGTATGCGAGTGGATGGATCTGGTGCCTTGTGGATAAAAAAAATACCAACCAAGAGATAAGTATTTCATTCGCGAAACACATGATCGATCCGCTATTCTTATCTGAGTGGACTCCAAAAACAGAGTATCTCCCAGTCCGCCTATCGTCAATTACCGGATGGGATGAAACCCTACAGGCAACCCTCACTAATATATTGTTTTCTGCGGACCTGATGCCAAATAAGATTTCGCTTGCTTTTGCAAAAAGCGATATCATTAAAGCAGTTCAGGATTTGCTGCAAGGATTAAGTACATCGGAGGAAAGCGCTCAGAAAATACAGGAAAGGTTGGAATCGGCACAAGCCCAATGAAAAAGGAACTTCTCAAATTCATCGACTGTATGCGTAATAAGTTGCCAAAATGGATAAATTTTCAGAACCTGATATTTCTCCTCGTTATTCTGGCATTTATTATTATTCTATGGAGTGAACCTCTTTCATATATCTTTAAGGGTGAGCAGTCTGTAGATGCGGTTTCTACTGCAACTCCAACCATATTGCCGGATATACTAACATCACTTCCCGAGGAATGGATTAGAAGTGCCGAACAAACGAACGGCGTAATCTTAGGTGCGATCATTATCATTCTCGCAGTGGTAGCCGGTACTGCAGTCATATTAATCAGAGATAGAGATTAATCTATTAATCTGACGTTTACCTTTAATGGTTGCCTGCTGGCAACCTTTTTTCATTTCTTGCGTATTAATTTGAGAAACAGTTAATTAATTAAAGGAGAAATAATGGTTACAAAGCAAAACTCAAAAGCAAAGTGGATGCTTGCTGTCAGTTTCGTCTTCGTGTTGGTTCTTTCCGCAGTTGGAACTGTCACTGCAGCCGAATTCCCAAAAGGTGAGACTATTTCAGCGGATGAGACCATCGATGATGATGTTTTTATCTCGGGAAATAACGTGGTCATTGATGGGACAATTAATGGCGTTTTGTTCGCCGGTGGGCAAACTGTGACACTTAACGGTTCAGTCAGTGGAGATGCAATCCTAATGGGTGAAACGATCGTAGTAAGTAATTCCGCTGAGATTGATGGAAATCTTGTGGTTGTTGGCGCGGACATAACGATGAAAGGGTCAGTTTCAGGATCGGTTTTTGGTGGGTCAGCAGCGATGATACTTGAAAAAAACGCTGATGTGGGCAGAAATTTCTACTTCGGTGGTTTCAGCCTGACAACTGAGGAGGGATCGGTTGTTGGAAAAGATCTTCTTAGCGGCAACTATCAGAGTATGCTCTCAGGCGCAATAGAGCGAGATTTGAAGGTTGGCGCGGGTGCTGTGGAACTCAACAGTACAGTAGGTAGAAATGCAGTCATTGAAGTTGGCGATGCTCAAGATCCTGAAGAATCAATGGCATGGATGCAGTTCAATCCGACTCTCAACCAATATGTTCCAGTAGTTGTTGAACCTGGAATACGAGTATCAGATAATGCCTCTATTGGTGGAAAATTGACCTACACAAGTTCAGTCAACCAAACCGGCGTGCTAGAAGGAATCACTTCCGGTACAGTGATATATCAAACTCCTGTTCCTTATGATGGCAGCAATGCGGGAATAAATTATTCCATCGATGAGGTACAACCCTTTAACAGCAACTTCCCGAACTTTGTATGGCAAGCAGCAGCGATGAATATTGCACGTAGTTTCATTAAACTGATGGCTCTTGGCGCACTAGCTTTATGGCTGCTCAGCAAACCCTTTAAGAAGATCGTGGATTCAGCGTATAGGGAACCATTGAAAGCGATGGGTTAGGGGTTCGTAGTGATAGCGGTTGGTTTCCTTTCAGCTATGATCCTTCCATTTGTCTTTATTATGGTAGGTATCATTATTGGTTTCATCAGCCTTGGGAGCCTTTTATACGTATGGTTTGGGTTAGTAGGCCTTACATACCTATTGGCTTCTGCGCTGTTCTTCTTTACTATATTTACCCTTAGTAAATTGATCGCTGCTTATATGTTTGGCAAATGGATAATGAAAGCAGTGTTTAAGGAGAAAAAGGAAAAAGCCTGGCTCAATCTGGTAATAGGTGTAGTTTTATACGTCATTATTAGAGCGATTCCATTCATTGGGTGGTTCGCCGCATTTGCTGCGATACTTATGGGTACCGGCGCGTTCTGGTTAGCAGTGACGACAAAGACTAAAAAGAAATAAGGATTAGAATAAAAAAACTCTCCGCGATTTTGCGGAGAGTTTTTTTATAGCTCAATTGCGAAAAAAGGAACAAGCATTTCCTGTGGAGATAAACCGCCGTGCCTTCCACGCAGTACATTTTCTTTATTAACCCACCACCAATACGCATTATTTTTTGGGATGACAACCCAATTGCCAATGCGATCTGTAGTCCCTTTATATGCTTTTCCAAACCCCATTAACCCTGAATTGAGAAATTTAATGGAGGGAACCATTTCAAATTGTTCATCCCAATGTGTGGAAAGATATCGGACTACTTTTTCTTCATGGTCTTTTTTAATATATAAGAAAGGAAGGCGGCTCTCACCGGTGGGCTTCATGATGAGATGGTTAGTCAAACCTGTATGTTTTTTCAAGTCATATTCGGGAAGAATTTCTGTTGGAATTTGCCCATGATCAGCTGTAAGTAAGAATAAGGTTTTTCTGTGGTTTGAAGATGCAACTTTGGATAGGAATTGGAATAAAAAATTGGCGAAGGTTTTCCAATCATCCCTCACGTGTGGGTGCAGTGGGCCGGAACGGTGAGAACTGGTATCCAATTCACCCCAATATATATATGTGAACGTTTTTGCTTTTATCTTATCTTCGAAAACTTCCCTGACTGAATACCATAGGTCACTTTCAGCCCGAAAGGCATGACTCTCAATATCTCTGAATATTATCTGCGATAAACCGGATCCAACGATAGTATGGTGTCTTGGATTCAAGTCTCAAGTGCAACCGTGATTATTTAAGAATACCACAGGAG